>NZ_JASODH010000009.1:0-89808 GCF_030212035.1 Pauljensenia sp. UMB10120
GGTCAGGAAGTGGCGCCGGGTACCGAGATTACTGTTAATGGTGACACGGTCGTGAAGGCTGTGTGGAAGAAGGTCCAGGTTTCTGTTAGCTACGACGGTAATGGTGGTAGCGGCAGTATGGATGGTGCGACTGTGGATAAGGGCAGTAAGTACACGGTGTTGCCTAATGGTTTTACTGCTCCGGATGACTCCCAGGAATTTAAGGCTTGGGAAGTTGATGGTCAGGAAGTGGCGCCGGGTACCGAGATTACTGTTAATGGTGACACGGTCGTGAAGGCTGTGTGGAAGAAGGTCCAAGTTGATAACCCGAATGGTGGGAGCAACAAGAACGGCGATGACGCCGTTAAAGCGTCTGAATCCCGCAAGTCTGGAAAGCTCTCGAAAACTGGATATGCTGGGATGCCGTATCAAGTCGCAGCGATGATTCTTGCAGCCGGCGGATTACTGATTGCTGCTGGTAGGAAGAAAGTCAGAAAGGACTAAAACTGAGAAGTTAAAGTAGCGTAAGCCGCCCATATGAGCAGTGAATATGGGCGGCTTCGCTATTTTCAAGGAACTTGTAAATATCGAAGTAAGGAACTGCTTCTGCTCTCTGCAAAGCAAAATTTCCTAAGGTTCTTGCAGCAGGAGATTGCTTCGTGAGCTTAATTAACCACCGTCACTCGTGGTTTGGGGATCATACCCGAATTATGAGTATTAATGCGTTGTTATTGGGGTTTGATGAGGGGGTATGAAGCTTTGAATTATTGTTCGACGAACACTTGTGATCGACCGGTTTGGGGTGCCTGGCAGTTAAATCACGTACTGACATTACCTCTAAAACGCAAGCTGACTTGTTTATAAAACTACTGCTAGAAGGATATTTTATTAAGGAACTCGTGATAATTAAAACCTCTTTTGTCACTAAAACGGCCTGATGCTGGAAAGTTGGAGTGCCTAACGCGCAAGTTACCGGCGTGATATATGGGGCAGATCGTTATCGATGGGATCTGCATTCCCTATAACTGGTGTAAATCAGACTGGGTTTGTGAGAGGGCATGATATACCTAGCAAGGTTTTTCTATAGCTATCAGTGCTTATGACCAGGAGGCCAGGGAGCGGTCGGTGAGGATATGCTTTGATATCCTTAATGGCGGTGCCTCGTCGAAGCCGGCAGCTATTCGTGTTGTGGAAGCAAAGATGGGAATCGAAGCATCCACGTTGCGCAACTGGATGAGAAAGGCTGAACAGGCCGAGGCGCTGGAAGTAGCAGCCAGTGAGGCGGATAAAGATGCCGAACTTAACAAGCTACGCGAGGAAAATGCCCGGCTTGAGGAAGCCGACGAGATCTTGAAGCTGACGTCAGCTTTTTTGCCCAGACGGAGCGTGACCGCACTCAAGTGATTGTGAATTTTCTGCATATTCACCGGCACTTGTATTCCATCGAGCGGATGTGCCACGTGTTCAACGAGCACGAATACGACATTTCGCCAGCAACCTACTATACCGTTACATCAGCCGGGTTGACCCCCACACAGGCCGAACTCGAGGAAGCGTATGCTGCCCACAAGCTGTACACGCTGTGGGTGAAGGCGAGGCGCATCTATGTGGCAGGCGCAAACTGCTGGAAAGCAGCCCTGCGCGCTGGATGGCGGATTGTCCGTGACCAGGTACAACGACTGATGAACATCCTGGGAATCAAGCGTGCGCCGGAAGAAGTCGCAACGCACCCCGATCAGTGGCGGGCGGCGGATTTCACCTACGTTTCTACCTTGCAGGGGGGATATGCGTCAGTTCTGTTGAGGACGTGTGCACCAGAGAAATCCTTGCAGTCGTCGACACCCAGACGGATAACAGTCTGGTCGCATGTGCCTTGAGGCAGGCGTTGGCCACACGGAAGTGTCAGGACTCGTTCTTTAAGTCTGCTGGGGTCATACATCACTCCGATGCGGGTAGTCTGTATACCTTGACTGATCTGCGCGACCTGCTGCAACGCACGGGATAGTTGGCTCAATCGGTACCGTTGGGGATGCCTACGACGATGGGCTGATGGAGTCAGCCATTGGGCTGCACAAGTCCGAGCTGATTGACGTTGAAGTTGCTGCCTGGGCCAACAGGCAAGAAGGGAGACCGCGACTATCGGATGGGGCCACCGGTGCAATACCGGCAGGTTGTATTCATCGATTGGGGACATCCCACCCAGTGAGAGATACACCAACCATTTTCAACACGCAGCCTTCAAGGCTGCCTCACACGCCGCTCTCAAAACTCAGGCCAATTCAGTATGCGCCTGGATTCCCTCCGTTTAGTGAGGCGTTTCGAGTGACCAGAGTGTTTTGCACCCTCGTATCTATACGTATAGAATGCGTCACGCATAATTCAATGGTGAACCTGTGAAACAGGGGAGGGCAGATGCCGCACATCAAGCATCGCAATCAAATAGCCGATCAACACTTCGAAAGTACCCACGGACGCAAATCTTTCTGGTCCGCAATCGTGTCAATCTGGCTGGGCACGACGATGGAATACGTCGACTTCGCACTGTATGGAATGGCAGCGGGCCTGGTCTTCAGCGATGTCTTCTTCCCTGAACAAACCAAGATCATCGCATTGCTCTCCGCGTTCATCACCTACGCGGTCGGCTTCCTGGCCCGCCCCGTGGGCGCATTCGTGCTGGGACGGCTCGGTGATCGCGTCGGCAGGAAGAAAATCCTTGTCTTCACCGTCGCCCTCATGGGTATCGCAACCTCGGGAATCGGCCTTCTGCCCACATACGCCACCATCGGAATCTGGGCGCCGATCCTGCTCGCCCTGCTGCGCATCTGCCAGGGATTCGGTGCAGGTGCCGAACTTTCCGGCGGCGCAGTCATGCTGGCCGAATATGCACCCACCCGCCACCGCGGCCTGGTCGCCTCGCTGATCGGTGTCGGCTCCAACAGCGGCACGCTGCTCGCCTCGATCGTGTGGCTGCTGGTCCTGCTGCTGCCGCACGAACAGGTCATTTCCTGGGGATGGCGAATCCCGTTCCTGTGCTCTGTGCTGGTCGCAGCATTCGCACTGTTCCTTCGCCGCTCGATGGATGAAAGCCCCGTCTTCAAGACCTATCAGGAGAAGAAAACACGCGAACTGGCCGACCTCGACAAGGCGGAAAACGAGCCCGCCAAGTCGACCTTCGGGTGGAAAGCCTTCCTGGTCATGCTGGGTCTGCGCATCGGTGAAAACGGCCCGTCCTACATGGCTCAGGGATTCCTGGTCGGCTACACCGTCAACGCGCTGGGCATGAACAAGTCCGTCCCCACGACCGCAGTGCTGATTGCGTCAATCCTCGGTTTTGCTGTCATCCCACTGTCCGGCTGGTTGTCCGACAGGTTCGGACGACGCATCACCTATCGCGTCTTCTGCGCCCTGCTCGTCATCTACGGCGTGCCCGCATTCTTCCTCATGGAATCGCGTGACGCCCTCGTTGTCGGAGCAGTCATCGTGGTCGGCATGTGTCTGGGTTCCCTCGGAATCTTCGGCGTGCAGGCTGCCTACGGCGTCGAACTGTTCGGCGTCGGCCACCGCTACTCAACAATGGCGGTTGCCAAGGAACTGGGATCCATCCTGTCAGGCGGAACCGCTCCGATGGTCGCGTCAGCACTGCTGGCTGCGACCGGCTCGTGGATCCCGCTGGCCATCTACTTCATGGTCACCGCTGGAATCGGCTTCATCACCACGTTCTTCGCACCGGAGACTCGAGGCCGCGACCTCACACTGATCGAAGATGCCATCTAGGCCACGATGCTAAAGTGAAAGACGGGAAATCGGCTTCATGCACGATGCCGGTTTTCTGTCTTTGCTTTAGCGCGACGAGGACGCCCTGACCCCAAGCAGACATCGATATGGCGAAAAGAGCTACTCAGAACGACGTTGCCAAGCTGGCGGGCACGTCAACAGCCGTCGTGAGCTACGTGATCAACAACGGTTCGCGCCCCGTCGCTCCCGAAACCCGCAAACGTGTGCTGGAAGCGATTAAGCAGACCGGCTACCGTCCGAACAACGCGGCCAGGGCACTGCTGACAGGCAAAGGCACGACCTTCGGAGTGGTCGTCCCTGACCTGGCGAACCCGTTCCTGGCACACATGCTCCAAAGCATCGAAGACGAGTTCTACGATCATGGGTATTCGCTGCTGGTCGCTGATTCACACGACTGCCTCAAGCGAGAAGAAGACATCATCGAGACTATGATGAGCCAGCAGGTCGCCGGCTTGGTGTGGTACTCGGTTGACCAGCCGCCGCCTTCTCACCTGCTGAAAGACCTTGCGCGGCCGGTGGTATTCGCTAATGCGTGCACTCCGACAGACACTGGCGAAGCCGCAGGGCAACGCATCAGCGTCCTGGAAGACGAACGAGGAAGCGCCGCAAAGCTGACACGCGAACTCAAGAAACGCGGCTGCAGGACCATCGGGCACCTGGGCGGGCCGCGCGGACGCATCAACTCTGCCGAACGCAGCCGAGGCTGGTTCGATGCCCTCGACGACGGTTCAGACGGCAATCCCGAAGATCACCCCCACCACCTGAGTGCCCCCTACACGTACGAGGGCGGCTGGCAGATGGCCGAACACTTTGTGAACCTGGGCTGTGACGGGGTGGTCGTGTCCAATGAGATGCAGGCAGTAGGGCTCATGGCGCGCCTGGCATCACTGGGCGTGCGTATCCCCGACGACATCAGTGTGGTGGCCATGCACATCACTGCGCATGCCGAATACTGTGTGCCGGCACTGTCGGGAATCCACGTGGATATGGCTGATCTGTCAGCTCAGATCGCCACCTCGCTGCTGGGGTCAGGCGCGGCCGCCACCATCGTTCCGACAACATACTTCGTAGAGCGGGCCAGCTGTTAGCCCGCTCCTCACTCTCACTTCACGAAAGTTTCAGGTTTTATTGATGCCACTCATCATTGACTGCGACCCCGGCAACGGCATTCCAGGTGCGAACGTCGACGACGCGCTGGCACTGTGCTTAGCGTGGTCCAGCCCCCAGCTGGATCTGGCGTCGGTGTGGACGGTCTTTGGAAACGTCAGCGCCGCGGAAGGCGCGCAGGCGGCGCATCGGTTGGCGCAGACATTCGGGGTGAGCACCCCGATCCTCACAGGATGCGACGCTCCCCTCGACACATATGTGTCACGCGGAGCCTGGCGGGACAAGATGGAAACGCCCCGTCGCGCGCCTGACGTTGAGCGCCTGTGGCAAGGGGAGGAGCACTCCGCGCAAGGGGAGTCGGCACAGCAGGATGCGTCTGATCCGTGCGAGTCCGCGCAGGAAGTGGCGGCACGGCTGGCTCACGATGTCATGTCGCACGTACACGGCGGCCCGGTCACAATCGCTGCCCTCGGGCCGCTGACCGACATTGGAGCACTGATCCGGTTCGAGCCGGAAGCTGCCCGACATGTGGCAGAGATCCGCATGATGGGCGGATGCCAGGGGTACGACGACCTTGTCGACACGAACTTTGCGATCGACCCGCTGGCGGCCTCCATCGTGTTCGCCTCTGGAATCGACCTGACAGTTGTGCCACTCGATGTCACGCGCACGACGCACCTTTCGCGCGAGCGGTGGGAACAGGTCAGGCAACGTGCCGGCGACCTGCCCGAGCAGCGTGAGCGGGCCGAAGCCATTGATGCATGGCTGAGTCCGTGGATCGAATACAGCACGCGCACGCGGCCGGTGGACGGCATGTGGGTACACGACATGGTGGTCATCGCCCAGATGCTGTGCCCGGAGGTTGTCGAGGAGGAGGCAGGCCGCTTTATGCTGGCACGCGACCCCAGGGGCAAACTGCTGGAGGCCTGCGATGGGGGATTGAGCGAGGGCACCCGCGGCGACGAGGAATTCCTTGCCAAGCCAAGACAGGTTAACATGGTGACCGCTGTTGATAACGACAGGCTGTTGACGCTGTGGACGAACGTCGTCCTCGGCGTGTAGAGCCATTGCGCGTGGCTTCTCACTGGCACAACTCGGTATGATATTTTCAGGCGTAACAAAAGTGGGGCCCGACGAATCGGACCCCACTTTCGTGTTACCTCCGGTTAGTGCTTCCTGCGGCGTACGAGCGCCGCACCACCAGCCAGTGCGAACAGTGCCGCAATTCCGGCTCCTGTTGCGTTCGAACCAGTGGCTGCCAGTCCGGGCTTGCCAGTCGAGCTGATCGAGTACTTACCGTTAGCACCCTCAGCGTCGGGGATGGCGCATTCGACCTTCGGCTCTTCCGGTCGTGGCTTCACCATGAGTTTCGCAGTCTTGGTGACCGTGGCACCATTTTGGTCGGTAGCCGTGAACTCAATCTGATACTCGCCAGCCTTGTTGGCGTCAAACTTCGAGTCTGGATTGGCCAGTGTCTTACCTCCGGTTGCCTTGGAAACCATGGAGGACAGGTCGATCTGGTCGCCTTCCCAGATCTCCAGATCCTTCAGCTCCAGTGTCGGCGCGGGCTTCACTTCCGCGATGCGCTTCTTGACGATCAAGTTCGCGGTCTCTTTGGTCTCAACGCCGTCGGCATTGGTAACGGTGACTTCAACCGGATATGTGCCAGCGACAGCTGAATTGAACTCGGCGTTCAAATCAGGAACCGGGGTACTGTCGGTCCCCTCTTTGGTGATCATGTCCGCAAGTTTGAAGGGCTCACCCTCCCAAATCGTAACGTCCTTAACGGCAAGCTTCGCCGGGGGATTCTTCACTGTCAGGCGAGCAGTCTTCGTGACGCTGGTAGTCCCATCCTCGCTGGTGACCGTGTAGGTCAGGTCGTAGGTTCCAGGCTTGTTCACGTCGTACTTCGAATTCGGGTCGAGCGTAACGTTCCCGCCAGCGGAGTTCGTGACGAGGGTGTCGAAGTCCCCACCGAACTCAATGGTCTTATCAGCAACCTCAAGAGTCGGGTTAATGACCAGGTTTGCCGTAGCAGTATTGCTCTTCACACCAAATTCATCGGTGACCGTGAAGGTCAGCGGGAAAGTACCAGCCTTGCTGGAGTTAGCCGGGGCGCCCTCAATCTTGACGTCATCTTTCAGGTCGCGGCCCTTGTAGTCGGTGGCAGACACGAGCAACGACTGGGGATCGAGCGTGTCACCGACGGTAATCGCCAGGTCTTTCGCTACGACCTTCGGAGCGATGGCCCACTGCGCCCTTAGCCTGACGATTCCACCTGTGATGTGGAGGTTTTTGGTGTCAGTGGTTAAAGTATCGACTTCGTCGAACTGATAAGGGTTTTGTCTGGTGAATGTCTTGTCCTCATTATTGAGATTGAGCGTGGGATCCAGCTTGCTCGTTCCGGACCAGCCTCGGCCAGCTTCTGCCATGGCCACCAGATCTGAGGGCCGATGTTGAGCACCAAGCCTGGGATCAGCAGCGTTCGGACGATGAGCGTGTCTTTGAGCACGCCGTACGCGACGATGAACGCCAGCTGGATCATGAACATCAACGGGATGACGACGAGCGCGGAGAACGTCGCGGCGAGCACGGTGCCTGCCGACGTAATGGCGCCGCCTGTCACCGTCAGCGCCTTGAGGATTCCTGGGCGTGTTCCGATGTGATGGGCCTCCTCGCGGGCACGCGTCATGAGGAAGATTGTGTAGTCGATGCCAAGCGCAACCAGGAATAAGAAGCCACACAGTGCTACGGATGGGTCGGCGCCGGGGAACTTCAGCACGTGGTTGCACGCAAGCGAGGCTGTACCCAGGGCAGTGCCGAAGGAGATCACTGTTGCGGCGATGAGGATGGTGGGGAGCAACAATGCGCGCAGCAGGATGGCCAGAATCACCCACACAACGACGAGCGCGAGGGGGATGATGACGCGCAGGTCACGTTCGCCAGTCAGGTTGGTGTCGATGTCCGTGGCGGTAATGCCGCCGACGAGCACGGAGTCTAAGAGCGCATGCAGTTCGTCACGAATCTTTGCAACAGTCGACTCGGCTTCCCTCGAATCTGAAGCGTCGCTGAGGGTGGCGTGGATGTAGACGCGGCCGTCGAGGACGGCCATGGCATCGTCGATGTTTTCCTGGGAAGAATAATCTGCGCAGGTGATCCAGCCCCTGCATCGAAGTGTTCGTCAAGAAGTCTTTGGCCTTACTGACCCGGATTCGCTTCGCTCCAGCCGCGAGAAAGCTGCCTCGATTGATGCGGGGGCGTTGGTTGGAAAGCTCCGTGCTGCGTTGCTGGAGCAATATATCGATCCGAAAACCACGCAGGCTTAACACGCGCTCAACGTGCTGTGTGTTCGAATCGTGTTCTGCCTGTTCGCTGAGGATGCGGGACTGTTCGAGAAGGACGCGTTCTACCGGTATCTGTCCTCTTTCGATGCACAGCAGCTGCGTTCGGCTCTCCTCGAGTTGTTTAAGGTGCTCGATACGCCGGTTCCTGACCGCGATCCGTACCTGTCGGATCGTCTGCGGGCTTTCCCCTATGTCAACGGTGGTCTGTTCAAGGGGAACGTGGAAATACCGAATTTCACTGAATCGATCCGCTCCCTTCTGCTGAACGAGGTGGCGCAGGATACAGATTGGTCGCAGATTTCACCGACCATTTTCGGTGGGGTTTTTGAATCGACCTTGAACCCTGAAACTCGTCGTTTCGGCAGTATGCACTATACCAGTCCGGAAAACATCCACGAGGTCATTGATCCTCTGTTCCTTGACGATCTTCGCAGCGAGCTCGACACGTTTCTGACTGCAGATGGGCTTACTGAGCGTCAACAAGACAACCGGCTGCGCATGTTCCACGAGAAACTGGGTTCGTTAACTTTCTTTGAAGGTTTCAACCCGACTTGGATACAAAATCGCAGCACAGTCGCGCTGGGGGCGTGAGTGGTTCAAATGGGAGGTCGTTGGTTCAGTTCCGAGAGAATGAAGTATTAGGTTGAAGATTTGCTGTGTGGAAGGGTGCGGCCAACCAGGAGCGTTTACGACGCGCACGCGGCCGACGTTCTGGGCGAGTCGATAGACCCGGCCAGTGTCGAGATTTATGACCAGTCGTTCAACCCGCTAAACCAGGTCTCGGTGGACGACGTGACAGATTTTCTCAGCGCCGAGACTGATAAGAACAGGGACGAAGCGATCAAGGGAGGTCCGCTGCAGAAATCAGAGGAGCACACCGCGAGGCTGCTGAAGTCCCACGTTAAGGCGGTGCTCGTGGGCACGGACAAGGCCGACTACGAGGTAGAGGTTAAGTTCGCCGGCGGGAACGTGTGACAGCTCTATTTCTTTAGGGACGGCGTTAAACCAGAAATCGCTTAACAGCAAGTTGAATCGGCCTAGTCAGTTCTATAAACTCTGGATCGGATCCTAACCCAGTTCGGCTGGGCACCTTGAAAACTAAGGAGACGATTTGTCAGATCCAGCGGCTCTTGAAACCTCTTCAGGTATCGATCAACAGGGCATTGATCTCGTCCCACCAAATCGTCGGCACGGAAAAGCCATCGACTTATTCTTCCTCTGGGCCGGTACAACCACGAACATCTTCACCGTCTCTTACGGCGCGCTGCTGGTGATTCTTTTCGGCCTCAGTTTCTGGCAGGCTATCGCGGCGATCGTCATCGGCAACCTAATCGCCTACCCGTTGCTGGCGCTGGCCTCGTTGCAGGGCCCCAAGACCGGCACGACCAACATGACGATCAGCCGCTCTAGCCTGGGTCCTCGAGGCGGACGAGCAAATGGCCTGTTCTCGTGGCTGATGCTGCTCGGCTTCGAAGCTGCCGGTCTGGTGCTCGTTTATTACGCGATTGCCGCGCTACTAGGCATTTTCGGCGTCGATATCTCGGGCGTTACGCAGGTCGTGCTCATCGTGGTGCTCGGCCTTATCCAAATGCTGCTGCCGCTGATCGGCTACAACTTCCTGATGGCAGCGCAGAAATTCGCCACAATCATTTTCGCCTGCGCGTTCGTAATCCTGGCAGTGCTGATCCTGCCCAAGGTAAACATCGCGACGGGCGAGGTAGGCGCCGACATCAACGCGATGATCAGCGCGATCAGTCTAGTAGTGGTCTCCGGCGGCCTGAGTTGGGCATGCTCCGGCTCGAACTTCTCACGATATTTGCCCGAAGAAACCAGCCCGTTATCGGTTAGCACCTGGGCCGCGCTGGGCGGTTTCGTGCCGTACCTCTTGCTGCAGAGCCTAGGCGCCGCCATGGCTACGGTCGCAGTCGGCCCCGACGTTGACCTCTCCGACCCGCTAGCCGTTCCCGCGATCTTGCCTGCGGGGTTCTCTGTGCCGTTTCTGCTTCTAGTGGGCTTCGGCCTGATGGTACAAAACGGCACCAACCTTTATTCGTCGTCACTTAACCTGCAGACCGCCGGCATCCCGGCAAAGCGCCCGATGGTTGTCGTCACTGACTCGATAATTTGCATCTTGATCACTATCTTCGCGGTCGCCCAGTCGTCGTTCTACGCGCTGCTGAGCGCCTTCGTCGGTTCGCTGAGCGTCTGGCTAGCACCTTGGATCACGATCTATCTCGTCGATTGGGTTATGAGACGCGGCAATTACGATCTGGCTGGCTTGATGAACGACAAGGGCGGGGTCTACTGGGGTGTCGGGGGCGTGAAGCTGCCCGGATTCGTCTCGCTGATTGCCGGAATGATCGGTTCCGCGCTATTTGCCAACACCGGATATTTCATCGGCCCGATTGCAGCTGCGATCTCGCCGCAACACCC
The DNA here is from genome assembly GCF_030212035.1 of Pauljensenia sp. UMB10120. Lineage (NCBI taxonomy): Bacteria > Bacillati > Actinomycetota > Actinomycetes > Actinomycetales > Actinomycetaceae > Pauljensenia > Pauljensenia sp. UMB10120. Next base: position 10,659 of record NZ_JASODH010000009.1, read on the forward strand.
GGAATATGCCCCTGACTTGGCGATTCCCGCCGGGATAGTGGTCAGCGGCCTCCTGTTCATAGCACTCACAATCACCAATAAGAAGAAGAATTTAGGGATCGCGTGACCGCGCGCCCGCAAAGCTAAGGAGTAGAAATGCCTAACCGGCACGTAATGGATGTGGCCTACGGCAGGGCACATGCTGACAAAATCATCGAAAACGGCAAGCTGGTTAATGTCCTAACTGGCGAAATCTATCCAGCAGACGTGGCCATCGCGGACGGCCGTGTGGCTGCCGTCGGCGACGTGTCTGCGCAGAAGGGCCCCGATACCGAGATCATCGACGCCGAGGGCCGCTACCTGACCCCGGGTCTGATCGACGGCCACATGCACATCGAGTGCTCGAAGCTCTCTGTGACGATGCTCGCCGACATGGTCGCACGTTATGGCACCACCTCGGTCATCTCCGGACTCGATCAGGTGTTGGTCGCCGCAGGCATTGACGGCGTGAAGGAGTTCCTGGCGGAGGCCGCCGACTCGTCGGTACACGTCTGGTGGGGAGCACCGGCTAAGGCGCCCTACACCATCCCCGAGTCCAACGTCGGTTATGCGTTCAAGGCCGAGGACCACAAGATAGCCCAGGAGATGCCCGAGTGCGTCGGCCTGTGGGAGACGGTTCAGGAGATGGTTGAGGACGGTGACGAGGACGTTCTGGCCGCGATGGACATTGCGGAGAAGAACCGACTGCACGCCTTCGGCTGCGCGCCTCTGGTGGACGCCCGCAGGGTGGCTGGATACGCCTCTTCCGGGGTTGTCCTATGTCACGAGTCATACTCGCCTGAGGAAGAGCTGGAGAAGATGCGCAACGGCATCGACATCATCATCAGGGAGTCTACCGCGGCCCCGATGCTGCGCGAGAACATCAAGCTGGTCACCGAGATGGGCGCCCCGAGCGACCGTGTCGGTTTCTGCACCGACGACATAACCTCGAGCGATGTGCTTGGCCGTGGCCATCTCGACTACGTGGTTCGCCTGGCCATCGAGTGCGGCGTGACCCCGATGCAGGCAATTCAGATGGGCTCGATCAACACCGCCCGCATGTACAAGCTCGATCACAAGATCGGCTCGATCGCACCCGGCCGCTTCGCCGACATCCTGTTCGTGGACGACCTGAATGACTTCCGACCCGCACGCGTGATGACCGCTGGCCGCATCGTCGCCGAGAACGGCAAGTCGGTCGTAGCTCCGGTGGCGCCCGAGCGCACCTCGGTTGTCGCCGACACCTTCAAGCTGAAGGAAGTGGACGCAAGCCGCATCAAGGTCGAGGCCGAGGGCTCCAAGGCAGTCGTTCAGGCGATAGTGCTCAGCAAGGACGTGGCCTTCCGCCGTCCCGGCGCGGAGATCGAGCTGGACATCGTCGACGGCGTGGTTCAGCCCTGCATCGAAAAGGACGCAATCATGGTTGCCGTCGCCGAGCGCTACGGCAAGACCGACAACCTGCCGGTTGCCTTCATCAACGGTTTCGGTATCAAGAAGGGTGCGATCGCGACCTCCAACTCGCCAGATGACAACAACGTCGTGGTGGCCGGAACCAATGCGGCAGACATGGCCCTCGCCATCAACGAGGTGACTAGGCTTGGAGGTGGCCAGGTGGCTGTTGCCGATGGCGACGTCATCGGCAGGCTGCCACTGCCGGTAGCCGGCATCGTAGCTGACATTCCAGCTGAGGAGATGGCCGCTGCCGAACAGGAGATGGATCGCATCGCCCGCGATGAGTTGGGCAGCGACCTGCCGTCGCCATTCGGCCAGCTGTTGTTCCTGTCGATCACCGCAATCCCGGAGTGGGCGATCACCGATCTGGGCCTGATCGACTGCGTCAAGTTCGTCGTCACCGATCCCGTAATTTCCAGCAACTAGGAGTCAAAGTGAAGATTTCACCCTTCGTTCAGAAACTGCCCAAGGTAGAGCTGCACCTACACATCGAGGGCACGCTCGAGCCGGAGCTGAAGTTCAAGCTCGCCGAGCGCAATGGCATCAAGCTCGCCGAGGAAACCCCCGAGCAGGTTCGCGAATCATACGATTTCGACGATCTGGCGTCCTTCCTGGCTGCGTACTACGACGGCATGAACGTGCTGCTGACCGCCGAGGATTTTTACGACCTAGCCATGGCATACCTGAGCAAGGCAGCCGAGCAGAACGTGCGCTACGTGGAAATGTTCTTCGACCCCCAGGCGCACACCTGCCGTGGCGTCTCGTTCCACACCGTCATCCATGGCCTGCACCGCGCTCAGGTCGAGGCCGAGAAGAAGTTGGGCATCAAGTCGGCTCTGATCATGTGCTTCCTGCGCGACTTCCAGGCCGAGTACGCGATGGCCACGCTGACCCAGGCCCTGGATTACAAGCACTGGATCATCGGCGTCGGGCTGGACTCCGACGAGACTGGCAACGCGCCTGAGAAGTTCGCCGAGGTCTTCGCTCGCGCTCGTGAGGAGGGCTTCCTGCTGACTATGCACGCCGACGTCGACATTAAGAACTCGATCGAGCACATCCGCCAGCTGATCGAGGAGATCAAGGTTGACCGCATCGACCACGGCACTAACGTCAGCGAGAACCCCGACTATGTGCAGTATCTGGTGGACAACAAGATCGGCCTGACCAGCTGCCCGATTTCCAACACCTGGGTTTCGGACGGCTCCAAGACTCAGCTGATCAAGCAGTTATCTGACAAGGGAATTAAGATCTGCATCAATTCCGACGACCCTGCATATTTCGGCGGCTACATCGGCGAGAATCTGCAGCTAGTTGCCGATGAGTTGGACGCAGACGAGGACTTCCTCAAGCAACTCTGCCTGAATGCGGTGGATATTTCGTGGGCCACCCCGACGCTCAAGCATCAGCTGCGGGAAGAGATTGCCGCCTGCTAAACCTTTCCAGCAACATAATTGGAGCCTTGGCTCCATGAAGCTGCTCCTCCGCACTTCGACTCGGAGGGGCAGCTTTTATCTTTAGACGCCGCTTTCTCGCGAGGGATCCTTCAGCAGATCCTTCTCCCAGGCTGCCTTCTTCACACTTTCTAGGTCGACCGGGTCCTCGATATGTTTCTCAGCAGCCGCAATGATTCGCTTCTGCTGCTTGACAACGAAGCGCTTGATGTTTTTGGTCGGCGACGCTATAAACCGATTCGAGAACCTGCAGCAGCGAGATCACTACTAGGGGTTCGTCGGAACCATTGCGACGTATCTCGCCGCAGAAGTCGTCAATTATCTCCTCGAGTTCCCTCGCGACCGCCCAGACCAGTAGCCTGCCGTTCTCGTCGCGCTTAACCTGCGGGTAGATCGGGTTCTCAACCAGGTCTCGAAGGCTGGTTTAGCACTGCCCGGTGGTGCGGAAGACCGTAGTCGGATCGTTGACGCCGGAACTCAAGGCTCGTACGCCGATATCGAGCACCTGGCGCAGCTCAGCGTTGATGCCATGTTTTTCGACGGGGACGCCGAACATGCGCGACGCGGTCTCGCAGTACAGATCCTTGCCTTGTTCAAACGCTGCCAGGGTTCATGCTTCTCCGGCGAGCCAGGCGATGACACGGGCTTCAATCGCGAAGTAGTCAGCGACGATGAACCGGCATCCGGCGTTGGGGATGAACGTGGCACGGATCAACTGGCTCAGGGTGTCTGGCACGGAGTCGTAGAGCAGTTCGAGCGCGTCGAGGTCAGGCAGATAGTTACGCGGTAGGTTCTGCACCTGGACGAGGCGTCTGGCGAACCTACCGGCGTGCCCCGCGCCGTAGAACTGGATGAGGCCGCGTGCCCGACCGCCCGCTTCTGCGCGTTGACTTTAAGGAGTATTCAAGGGGGTGTGGCCGGCCAAACTGCTTTAGTGCATGTTGCGCGCAATCTTTGTCCTACTCTCTCGTTATCCTTATGAAAGTGGCCCGTTGCGGCGTTTAAACTGGTTAGTGGTATCGGGAGTTTATTGTGGGTAGTGAGGCTCAAAGACAAGAGCTACATCGGACTACCTGGCGTATTGCTAATGATCTACGCGGGTCGGTAGATGGCTGGGATTTCAAACAGTACGTGCTCGGCATGCTGTTTTACCGCTTCATTTCCGAACGTTTTGTTCAACACGTGAACCGGCTGGAGCGCGAGACGGATCCCGATTTTGACTACGTTCAACTTCCCGATGATCTAGCCGAGTATGGTCGCGATAGTTCGGTTGCAGAACTAGGCTTTTTTATTCGCCCTTCCGAACTTTTTGAGAACGTGCGCAAGAACGCGGCTTCTGACCCGGATTTGAATGAGCGGCTTGAGCAGGTTTTTCGCAATATTGAGGGTTCAGCTGTTGGCTCCCAGTCAGAGGGCGACATTAAAGGCTTGTTCGATGACTTGGATGTGAACAGCGCGAAGCTTGGTAATACCGTGGCGGCTCGTAATGCGAAGCTGGTGCGGATTTTGAATGAGATTGGGAATCTACCACTTGGTGATTTCAGCTCTCACTCGATTGACATGTTTGGGGATGCTTACGAGTTCTTGATGACAATGTACGCATCTTCAGCAGGCAAGTCGGGTGGCGAGTTCTTCACCCCGCAGGACGTTTCTGAACTGCTTGCGCGCCTAACTTTGGTGGGTAAAACCAAGGTGAACGGCGTGTATGATCCAGCGTGCGGCAGCGGCAACTTCCTGACGGAAACCTACATTGAGCTGCGGCGCCTGGAGAACGTCATTATAGGCGAGTTGCTGCGTGACCAGACGATGTTCGACTTTGAGGAGTTTGGAGACAGTCCGGTCAAAGTGTCGCTGCGTCAGTTTTACGGGATTGAGATCAACGACTTCGCGGTGTCTGTTGCGCGCACGGCCCTGTGGATTGCGGAGCTGCAGGCAAACATTGAATCTGAGACGATCATTTTGCGTGAGATCGACGACCTCCCGTTGCGAGATTCGGCGTCCATTCACGAAGGCAATGCGCTGACTATGGACTGGCAGAGCGTTCTGCCTGCTCAGCGATGCAGTTTCGTGATGGGGAATTCGCCTTTCATCGGCTACTCGAACAAGTTTGCTCAGCAGCGAGCAGATATGGAGCTGGTCTTTGACGGCATGAAGCAGCACGGTTTGCTGGATTATGTCGCTGGTTGGTACCGCAAAGTGGCGGATTACATGAAGGGAACTTCGATCGAGGCTGCCTTTGTTTCCACGAATTCGATCTGCCAGGGTCAGCAGGTGGCGCCATTGTGGCGACCGCTCTTCGAACGCGGAATCACCATCAACTTTGCGCATCGATCATTTGTGTGGGGCAACGAGGCGAGTGATCAGGCACATGTCCACGTCGTCATCGTCGGCTTCAGCTATGTTGCGCGGAAAAAGAAGGTGCTTTTTGACGTTCAAGAAATTGACGAGGGCGTCTCGCAATCGGTGGGCAATATCAATGGCTATCTTGTTGACGCTGCGAATGTCTTTATCGAACGTCGCAGCAAACCGCTGTGCGATGTGCCCCCTATGGTGAGAGGTTCCCAGCCGACGGACGACGGGAATTTGTTGATGATGGAAGCGGAAAAGGAGGCTCTGCTCGCAGTCGAGCCAAGAGCGGAGAAATGGATACGCCGCTTCTCGATGGGTGAAGAGTTCATCAAAGGCAGGAAACGATATTGTTTGTGGCTTGTTGACTGCACGCCACAGGAATTGCGCGTGATGCCGCATGTTCTCGAACGAGTACGCAGGGTAAGAGAATTCAGAGAGAACTCGGTGAAGGCCGCTACCCGGAAGAAAGCAGAAACTCCGTGGCTTTTTGATGAAGTGAGAGCGCCGAAGGGGGATCGATTCATTGGTGTTCCTCCAGTTTCGTCGGAGCGTCGCAAATATATCCCAGTCGATTTTGTTGATAACGGAATGATCCCAGGGAATAAGCTCTATTTCATAGCCGATGCGGGACTTTATGAGTTTGGGATTTTTACTTCTCAATTCCATAATGCATGGACTCGGGTAGTGACGGGCAGGCTAAAGAGCGACTATAACTACTCGAATACCATCGTGTATAACAATTTTGTGTGGCCGAAGGCTAATGATGCGCAGCGTGCACTCGTTGAGCAAAAGGCGCAGGCGGTTCTTGATGCGCGGGATCAATACCAGGGCGCAGCATTGGCTGACCTGTACGATCCAGACAATGCGTGGCTGTACCCGGCGCTGACCCGCGCCCATCACGAACTTGATGCAGCGGTTGAAGCTGCGTATGGTGTGGACTTTGACGGTGACGAGCGGAAGATCGTCGCGCACTTGTTCGACCTGTACGTACAGGCGACTACGTAGGTGATCGCGGGCCCACGCACTGGCCCAGCGCTCGCTCCGTTATCCGTAGGCCATCCGAACACATCATCAGCTGCAAGCGAACCCGAGATGGAAGGAGCAAGCTGTGGACATTATCCTTTCAGCCGCACTGGTATTCGTGTCGACATCAATCGACTACCTGTTCATTTTGACTATCCTGTTCGCCACCCAGGGAAAACAGCACCGCAAATCAGTTTATTTCGGGCAGTACCTTGGCACCGGAATCCTCGTGGCAGTCAGCCTTGTTGCGGCTTGGTTTCTCAACTTCATCCCACAAGAATGGATGATCGGTCTGCTGGGCCTCATTCCGATCGCACTTGGCATACGAGCGGTTCTCGTCGATGAGGACGTGGACGAGGATGAGATAGAAGAACAACTGAGCAAGAAAGGCTCGACAATCCTTGCTTTCGCCGGTCTCACACTCGCAATGGGCGGAGACAACGTCGGAATCTACGTCCCCTATTTCACGGGAAAAACCGTCATCCAGATTCTGATTATCGTTGCAGTCTTCGCTCTGGGGATTCAGGGGCTATGCGTGCTGTCGCAGCGCCTGGCTTCCGTACCGGCTATCGGCGAGACCGTCGAAAAATACGAGAGAATCATTGTACCGATCGTATTCATCGGACTTGGCATCTACATCCTCGTTGAAAACGGGACCTTCGCGTACCTATGGACCCTCAACGCGTTACCCCCCATAATTCCTGGCACGATCTGACCTCAGCCGATAAGTCTTCACCTGGCGAGCAAGACGACAACACTATTGATTCGATAGCGGCGTCTTCTCAGACGAGACCGTGCGGTGAGGTGTGCGCGGATGGCGACGATAGAAACAGCCAGCGAACACGGCAGCAGTCCCTCTTGCCTTCTTACAGGAGCCACTTGGGTGGCTTTGTTCACGCTGCGCAGAACACGTGCGGTAGCCGCTTTTCCTGTATCACTGAAGCGTTCTCGATTGTGTTCCGCAATGTTACTGCCCAGACAAGCTGTGGCACTCCAGCAGGAATGCCGCCGTCAGTCAACCAGAAGGATCACACACCCCAGCGAAACAGCCGCGATCAACGCACTGAGGATCACGCCGAGCACAAGCGCACGCCCGCCTGACTGAATCACGTTCCGCAGGTTCACACCCGCACCCATCGCGCCCATCGCCACTGTCAGCAACAACGTGGCCACCGTGCCGCCCAGGGTGCTGAAAACGCTGCTCGCAGCGGGTACGCCTGTAAACAGGGAGGCCACGACGACGGCGATGAGGAATCCGACGACGAACCCTGGAACCAGAGGCGGGCGCGTACTCGAGCTTGCCTTGTGCGCATGCTCATGGCGCACCTGCACCACGCGGCGCTCCACAATGCCCACCACTGCGACCACGGCTGCCAGGCATACCACGCGGCCAAGCTTGGCGGCCGTTGCCAGGTCAGAAACGGAAGGGTCGTAAATATTCGCAGCCGCGACAACTTGGCCGACCTCGTGAATGGAAGCCCCCAGCCACACGGCGGCCTGCGTGGGCGTCAGGTTCAGCGCGTGGGCAGCCGTCGGCAAAGCGACGAGGGCGACTGTTCCGAAAACCGTTACACATGCAATGGCGGTGGCCACGGCATCATCGGCGTCCTCATGACTGCGCGCAGAAACAACGGGGGAGATGCCGGCAACTGCGGAGGCTCCACAGATTGCGGTGCCCGATGTTGTCAGAATGCCGGTCGCATGGCTGACATGCATGAAGTAGGTCAGCAGATACCCCGCCACCATTGTCACCGCGACGGCACAGATAATCGTGGCAATCGTTCCGGCCCCCAGAGCCGCGATGGCGGGTAGTGAGAGGCGGAAGCCCAGCAGCACCACTCCGGCGCGCAGAACAGTCTTGGCTGAAAAGGCGATGCCCGGCTCGCAGATCGATGGAATCAGTTTCGTGTTGCGCACGGCAACACCGAGGAGGATCGCCACCAGCATCGAAGACAGCAATGGCACGAACAGGTTGATCAGCCAGGCAATACCTGCGACTGCACAGGCGTATAGCACGCCAGGCAGCAGGCGCGTGAAGTGAGTCCAAAAATTCACCATCCACGTATACCACACGCCCTGCAGAGAATGACGGAGCTTTTCCCGCTGAGCCCTTGCGACGTACCATTGGGGCATTGGAGTACACGCGAAGCGGAGAACGCAATGGAGAATACGGCCCAGATGCCATACGATGACGAGCCTGCTCAAAGTCGCCCGGAGACCAGGAAATCCTTGCGAGACTTTTTTTACTCGCGTAAGACTCGCTTCGTCCTACGTGCGTTGGAAGTGATAGTTGTCGTAGCTGCAGTGTGCGTGCTGATCTCGACATTTTTTATTTCAGTTCTGCAAATACGTGGCACATCGATGGAGCCGACGTTTAGTGACGGGGACCTTGTCGTGGCAAGTCATTCGTCCCACTTCGAGCGTGGAGACATCATGGCGTTTTATTACAACAATAAAGTGCTGCTGAAGCGTGTGATAGGTCTGCCGGGAGACTGGGTAGACATTCACGATGACGGCACGGTGATTGTTAACGATATGAAACTTGATGAAGACTATACACAAGGAATTTCTATAAGCGGTTCAGAAATCGACTTTCCTTACCAGGTGCCGGAAGGTAGGTTCTTCGTTTTAGGAGACCACCGAAGCGTCTCTGTGGACAGTCGTTCGAACGTCATCGGCACTGTGTCCCAGGAGCAGATTCTGGGGAAGGCGTTGTTTACAGTATGGCCGCTCCATCGTTTCGGGGGACCTGCAGAGTGACGAAAGTCCTGCTGAGCAGATATTTATGCTTTGAAATGTGCTAGTTCCGTCTTTTCGGGGGCGACTGCGCAGACATTTGGTGGCTAAGCGAGCCGAAGTGATAGATGCTTCAGGATTTTTGTTGCTACACTGTCAATGTCCCTACTTCACGTTCTTCGGAGGAAAAATGGAAACTTTACCGTCAGGTAAGCGAGTTAGGGGTGGGAGTGTTGTTCTCGCACTCGTCGCCGTTTTTGCACTCGCGCTTTGCATAATGAATCTTGCGAGCACAGCAACTCACGCTGTGCCCCAGGAAAATGGTCACACCATCACAGTCACTTCTCAAGAAGGCGATCACACATATGGCGCCTACCAGATTTTTGCTGGTGATCCCAAGGCAGGCAGCAATGAACTGACCGCAATCACGTGGGGAGCTCAAGTTGATCAGCAGGGCCTGCTTGCCGCGCTGGCAGCTAACTCCACATTTAGTGCCAAGGGAATCTCAGCTACCAGTACTGCTGCTGAAGTTGCCAATATGCTTGCCACAGCCTCGGCAGGAGAGGTCACTGAGTTTTCGAAGATCGCGACTGACCATGTAAAGGATCCAGCTGATACCTTCACGAAGTCCGGCAACGAAGCTCCTTTCACCTATACATCAGTGAAAGTCGCACCGGGCTACTACCTGATCAAAGATACAGATAGCAGCGCATCAGCTCTCACCTCGCCAATTCTGCAGGTCGTCAACGACGTGACTGTCCAGTCCAAGAGCTCTGTTCCGACAAGCGACAAGCAAGTCACCGAGGATTCAACCCAAGCCAAGGGCGAGACCGCTGACTACGAGATCGGAGAGAAAGTTCCATTCACGCTGACTGGTACGATGCCATCGAACGTCGCTGACTTCACCACTTACCGTTACGCTTTCGAAGACACGCTGTCCAAGGGACTGACGTTCAACGACGACATCAAGGTCACAATCGACGGGAAAGATGTGGCTGCAAGCAGCTATACAGTGAGTGGCCCCAACCCGGCAGCTGACCAGAGCGGACACTACCAGGGCGGTACCACCTTCAAGATCTCTTTTGCTGATCTGAAAGCCGCAGCGAAGGCTGCAGGCGCGACCCTGAGTGCTGATTCGAAGGTAGTCGTCACTTACTCAGCAACCGTCAATGAGAACGCGCGGATCGACAATAAGGGCAACGGCAACAGGTCGAAGGTGATTTATCAGAAGAATGTCAACGACGGTGACGGCGATGGTGAGACGCCTGAAGATCACACATGGGTTTTTACCTACAAGTTGGACACAACAAAGGTTGACTCGAAAGATCCCTCGATCAAGCTGGACGGTGCGAAGTTCCGTCTGTACAGCTCAGATAAATTGAAGTCGGCAACAATTGTCGACAACAAGATTACTGGGTGGGCAGATGGTGACGGTGGCACTGAATTCACCGTAGCCGCAAGCGAAGCATGGACGATCAAGGGCCTGGATGCCGATACGTACTTCCTTCGTGAGACCGCAGCTCCTACCGGATACAACCTGCCGTCAGGTGATGATGCGTACTTCCAGTTCACGATTACCGCCACTCACTCTGAAGACAACCAGGGGCAGGGCCAGCTCACCGAACTGAACATTACGCCCGGAGGCGGAAATGCCGCCCCCGGCACAGTTAATGACGCCACCGTCAAACTGAACATCGAGAACACCTCAGGTTCAGACCTGCCTACCACCGGCGGCATGGGCACCGTGATCTTCACGGTTCTTGGTGTGGGATTGATGGTCGCTGCTGGCATCGGTATCATCTACCGCCGCCGCAAGGCATAAGTCATCGTTCTTGACAGATGACTGCATCTCGTACGTCGCGGTGCTCGGAGAAAACTCCGGGCACCCGACGTGCGAAATCAAAAGGGGAGCGACTCACGCATTCAAATGGTCCCGACCAGGAAAACTCAACGAAAAACAAGCGTGCACGGGGCAAACTCGTAGATGTACTTCTGGTTTTCGCGTTCCTGTCCGGATTGGTCATTCTGCTGTATCCGGCAATCAGTAACTACATCAACACTCTTCATCAAGGCCGTGCAATCGCGCAATACGATGAAGCTGTCGCAGGAATGAGCCAGGAAGATTTCGATGCTCAATGGCAGGCCGTTGATAGTTACAACAAGGATTTGCTCAAAAACCGTTCACGAATGCATCCTTCCCGCGAACAATTGGACTACTACAAGTCACTATTGAACGTGACTGATGACTCAATGATGGGACATCTGGAAATCAAGAAACTTCGAGTGAGTCTTCCGATCTATCACACGGTTGACGATGCGGTTTTGCAGGCGGGCGTCGGCCACATTCCGGGAACATCGCTTCCAGGAGGCGGCCGCGGAACGCACGTTGCACTGTCCGGGCACAGGGGACTTCCTACGGCACGACTCTTCACTGATCTTGATCAGCTCGTGGAGGGCGACAGGTTTGTCCTGCATGTCCTCGACCGTTCGCTCACATACGAAGTTGACCAGATCAGAGTTGTTGAGCCACAGGAAATCAATACTCTCAATATCGATCCAGACCGAGACTACGTCACCCTTGTCACGTGTACTCCGTACGCGATCAACACGCACCGACTTCTTGTACGAGGGCACCGAGTCGAGGGAGGCGAGCAGGACTACGTCGCAGCAGATGCCGTGACAGTGGATCCGATCTTGGTTTCCTCCGTTGTATCGGTACCGATTTTCGTCATTCTTTTCGGAATATTCATATTCGGCTTTGGAAGACACTCCACCCGTAGAAGTGTCACGTACCAACATAAGCGATCTCGCAAGTGAAAGGCATGAGCAGATGACATATCCGGCTAAATTCCGGAGAGCGTTATACGCTCTTTTCGCCAGTGTGTGCATGGCGGCTGTCTCGATGCTTCCTGCGACGGCAGCTGCAGATCCTGCGCCGCTTTTCGCGATTGATTTTTCACAGGTCGATCCGGATACGCCAGGCTCGCTTTCCATGCACTATCCAACCTTGGTTCACGACAACGTCGCGCCCGAATCTGTTCAGGTACGTGCATACCGGATAGCGGAGATGGCTGCTGGTTACCCGGCTGTTCCAGACATTTCTCCATACGCTGCAGCAGTTGGCTGGAACCAGGCCGTTACTCATACCTCAACTTCGGCCCAACCGACTGACTGGGCCGGATTGGCAGACGCCCTCGCCGCATATCTTCAGGCAAACAGTGTCCAACCCGATGCGATCTCCACTATCGATCAATCCGGAACTGCAGCTTTTCATGACGTGCACGTCGGGATATACCTGGTGCTCACAACACCGGTAACGACCGCAACGTGGACATACACATTTGCCCCAAGTCTGATCGCAGTTCCGACAGTTGATGAGGGCGGGCAAATCAACTATGACGTGACATCTGAAGCCAAGACTGATAAGGAACCGCGCCCAACGCACGGGGTCGAATACAAGATCACTAAGCATTGGAATGACGGTGGGAACAAGGCTGAGCGCCCTTCGCAAATTACCGTTGACCTGTTACGCGACGGCCAGTTGTTTGAAGTTGTCACACTATCCGCTGCTAACGGGTGGGTATATTCGTGGAGCGACGAAGGAGGACATCAATGGACAGTCTCAGAGCGAGTGGAGAATCTCCAAGGAACCTCTTACGTGACGAGCAATACCCGAGTGGGAGAAACATATATCGTGACCAACACCAGTCCCACTCCGCCTCCGCCGCGACCACGTAAGCCGCTATCGCATACAGGAAGCACGAGCGAAACGTGGCGTATAGCTGGCGCCGTGCTTCTCATGGGTGTTGGCACTGTGGCTGGAGTGAAACAGCACCAACGTCGTTCTTCACAGATGGAGGCTACGAATCGTGGCTAAAGTGGAAAGCCTGCAAGGATGGCGCCGCTATCTGGCGGTGATCGGATCATTGACGCTGCTGCTGACCATGCTGGGACTGGGTGTTCAAGCATCTTCATTGAGCGGCCCGCTGGCAGGAGCGGTTCCGGAAGGCTGCCCCGCTGATCCAGCCTCATCTGTGCTGACGAGCCTGAAAACCGGGGATATCGAGGTAAAGACCGATTACGAAAACGGCGGGAACGGCGAAGAGACTATCAAAGATCCGGCACTGGACGGAGGTGTAAGTCGACGTTTCACAGGAGAAACTTTCAGTCAAACCATCGGTATTTCCAACACTGCCGCAGATCCGAACAAGACGTACCGTGTTTACTTCCAGTTCCAAAACACTGAATCTCAGGGAACGAGCGCGACTAAAGCCGATGGACCAAAAATGGGCTACGTATTGGCAGGAGCAGCCTCAGCAAAGCTTGAGGTCGGCACCACCTATTATCAAACCGCTCCGAACACTAATCCCTATACCTTCAACAAGGTTCCGAACTCAGAGAATTTCTATTACATCGAAGTGGCGGGGTCGAATATTGGCGACGCCTTCTCTCTTCCAGTGAAGGTGAAGTACGATTCACCTGCCTCTCCGGGTGGTGCAGTGAGCATCTGGGCAGAAGAGATCGATCAGGCCTCGGACACTGCCCCTGCGCCGAGTGCAGATACTGCACCTTCATGTGGAATCCACTCTGCTACCTGGGATACCGAGCGTCACGAACTTGAGGCTCACAAAGAGTTGCGAGACGCGAGCAAGGCTGCCACCACATGGAAGAAGGAAACAGAGGCCTGGGGCGCACCCGTCGATCCGTCAGTCGCATTCAACCCGAAGAGTGGCCGTTTCTACATCAGGGGACTGCGTTACCAGGTGGAAGACGCGACGCTTACGGCGGGTAGCAGCAAGGTAGGACAGGATCCGATATCAGGGAAGCTGGTGTATACCGACACTCTGACCTTGCCTGAAAACATCGAGATTAATCCAGAAGTACTCCCACAGCTGCAGAACGCTGGTTACTGGCAGCGGAAGATTAGCGACTACGACAAGCGTGAGGGGTGGAATGCGACTGGAGTCAACTACACCCACTTCTATTACAAAACAGTCACTGTCAACGGGGTAGAACGCCCCGTATTCGGCGTTGATGCCTCGAATGGGCTTGGCGGAAATGCGTGGAACACCCACACATTCACAGTGAGCCCTGACGGGCGAAAGATTTCGTTCTCATATACGCCGGAAACCCCCGGAACGTACCTCGCTATCAAGTTTGCCGACGATTTCTTCCTTGTCAAGGAGCCGCAGGGGTGGGATCGCGCGACTCAAGGTCCATACGTACCGCCAGAAGATGCCACCTTCAATTTCACAAACAGTTTCGATCTCAAGGTGAATTACTCCCATACGCCGGCGGTGACACTGAACAAGACTATTGAGACGCCGGTCAAACCGGACGGAGCGAAACCCTCGGTAACCAAGACCCACGATCAACCGAACGCCACCTATCGCAGTGGCGACCCGGTAGAGTTCACGATCGACGTGAAGAACGAGGGAACCTCACCCTGGACAGTCAATGAAGGGCGCGCGGACCAGGGCAAAATCATCGATGCCCTGCCCAGAGGCTACTACGTCAGTCCCACGCAAATGGCACAGATGCTCAACTTAGAACCAGCTCCGAGTATCAAGGTTACAGACGCCAGATGGTGTACAGCTACCATTGCTCAGCACACGAGTACCTCTGGAAAAGGAACTACGCCGGACAGCCAGCTAGAGTGCACACAGGCAGAACCAGCCAGCCTTACTATCACCAAGACTTCGGCAGGTAAGTTTGCCGTCATGCGTGAGGGCGGGAATACGCAAGACGTGGTTGGAAATCCGGAAGCTCTCAGCGCCGCATTGAAACAATTGGTAGTTGGCGAAAATACCCTCTACACCCTCACCTGGGAAGTTCCGACGGTACACGGCGGTCAGGAATACAAGCTCGCGGTCCGCGCGACCGTTAAGGACCAGTCGATGACGAAGGCCGACCCTGACGAGGCGGCAACAACAAACACGGTGAATATCGAAGGAAAAGACGTACCCGATAAAGTCAATGTGGAAAAGGACTTTTCTCTCAATAAGGCCGCGTATATCAACAACGCCAAGGTTGAGCAATCCGGACACGTCATCACTGCGGGAACAATCGTGGACTACCAGTTGACTCTCGAGCGAAGGGGCGGCAAAGCCGACTACAACGCCTTGCCAATGGTTGACGCACTGTCCGGTTCCCAAGTACTGCTCGTCCCGGCCACAAATGCCAACTCGCATCTTGGTGGAACCAACGGGATCACAACCATCACACGTGACGGCTCAACCTACTACGTTCTCGACAAACCGGGAACCTACACGGGAGTAGTGTTCTCTGCCCGGGAAAAGAACGCCGCAGGCGTGGTAACGGAGAAAACATTCGTTGCTGATCGCATCGAAGTCACTCAGCTTGCCGATAAGAAGGGTCTGCAGACAAATACCTACTGGTATATGAATTCGCAGGACTTTGCTAACCCGTCCACTGTCACAGTCTCATATCGGACTTTGACGGCGCCTGAGCGCACGGGATTCGAACCGACGGTGCCAGGCAATCCTGGAGCGATCAACATCGGCGGGATTATGCCCCCTGATACTCGAGTCACCGATAAGACGGAGATGGATCTGTCTGCTCTCTCCTCGGAAAAGCGTATTGTGACGAAGCAAGGCGAAACTCCTGACCAGGACGAAACGGCATCGGTGAGTGCTCTGACTCCGGGTACCAGCGTGACGTATCGGTTAGGTCTTTCCCGTCTGGGAACGGAACCCTTCCAGCTCACTGGAAAGGACATTTACGACGCATTGCCTAAGCGCCTCGTCGAAGAGCCGTGGACCAAAGACCTGGTCAGTATCGAGTTCCCGCAGCACAATGGGCTGACCGTAGAGTCTGGAGATCTGAACGCTTGGCAGATCACCAACGCCAATCCCGCCAACGGCGAAGTAGATCCCACCCAGCAGTTCATCGTGTGGCCAGAGGATGTCACGATTTCTTTAACGAAGACAGCCTATATATACGTGACGGTGAAGTTCCCTGCCGGCGAGCAGTGGAATGCGTATCGCTCGGCCTACGGGAACCAGTCGCTGTTCAATACCTGGCATGTGAAAGACGCGCAGTCTCAGGTGAGTCACTATCTTGCAGGTGAATCGCGTGCAGAACTTCAAAAGGGTGTCGTGGCTACCGGCAGAATCACACCGAATGGAGTATCGACTGAATGGCATCATGCCGATGGCAGCAGTGGCTCAGCATCCGTATCCGGTCCAGTGCTGGTTCCAGATACGGGGCTGAATGGACGTGTGTTCTACCAGAACAGCACCATAGGTACCGCGACGAAGCAGGTGAAGTATGCGCAGTATTACGGCGTCATCCACAACGACGGCGAATCGCGGCTCTACCTCAACGATGTGCAGGACAAACTCCCCGAAGGCTTCATATTCGGATCCGGAATCGGCGACGAAGGGCTTCGGGTTTCCCAAGAAGGATGCGAAATCCGCTCTCGTGACAGTTCCCATCCCTGTTCGTCGGACGTGATTGTTTTTGATGACGAGGGAGCATTGGGGTTTGGCTGGCGTCCGCCGAAAACCACCCAGCCCGTAGTGAAACTGAAAGTGTTACCAGGCGGGAAAACGCAGCCGCCTGAAAGATCGTGGTTCCCAGGGGACTTTATTCAGTACACGAACTGGCAGACCACGCCGGGGAGTGTTCCGGTGTCGCTGACCAATACTGAATCATCGGTGAAGAGAGCCAGCGTCCACGCCAAGATCAATCCCGTTGATCCAACCCACATCACGTTCAGCTTCGATAATTCTCTTGAGGGGTCGGACCTGAACTATGACGAGTCACGAGGCAAGTACTACCTCAACTCGGGTGAGACCGTTGCTTTCGAGTACTATGCCATCACGGGCGAAAAGTCGCTCACGCAGCCAACGGCGCATAACGGCCTGGCTATGCCTTTTGACGATTTCGCCGGTACCGGGGTAAAAACCAATCCTGATGTGAGCATCACCTCCAAGCCATTGGCGAACAATCCGCTCAACGACGGTGACCGCAGCATCATTGACACAGCGACGGCCAACTCCACCGGATTCGTAGGCGGAGACGACAATACCCAGTGGCTCACTTCAGGTGTCAATCTTGTACGCGGATCCGTAGTTCCTGGAGTGACTAAGTCCGTGGTTGCTAAGACCGGACCCGACGGGCAAAGAACTGCAAATCCTGCCTACGCTGGATATGCGGATACTCTCGAGTGGGCGATCACCGCGCATAATGATTCCGACCAGGTGATCGAGGACTACGTCATTTCGGATGTGCTCGACGAGGGCTATGTGTTCACGGGTGCAGTGGTCCTGGAGAAATCACAGAATGAGTTCTCCACGGGATACTCCTCTGACGCTTCCGCTACTTCGCCTATTACTTTCAAAGAGTGGACCTACGCCGCCGATGGCACCCCGCAGTCGGCGCAAATAACTGCGCAAACTCCCGCTTGGGGAAGCGTTGGGAGAATTGAAGTAAATGGTGAACCACTAGCGCTGCGTTCGGGTAACGCGATTGCGCATGTGTGGCTTGATACCGTTGAGCAACAGATGAACGATGGGGACGGAAACCCACGGACTGCCACAAAGCTACGTCTCAATGTGCGAGTGATCGAAAGTTCACAGACTCTAAACGCCCCCGGCCGTTCTTACGCAAATAAAGGGTACCCGCTTGCGCCGGGCGAGTTCCTGCGTATGAGTGTGAGTTCCACGAACCCGAAGAAGGACGGCAACTATCACCTGGTCTACAACAGCGGCTACGTCACTCTTCCGGTGGACACGTTCGACCCTGCGGACGTTAAACGCGGCTCGCCGACAACCCACGATATGAAGTATGCCCAGCCGACAGAGTCGAACGAAAACGACCGTTCTCAACCGGACACGACGAAGGCTGGCAATTACTGCTACAGCACGACCACTGGAAGGCTCTGTAAGTGGGCGTCAGTGCCGGACGTGCCCGCAATCCAGGCGGATGCGTCTATTCCGATTGCGCAGGATGCCTACACATCATCGGTTGAATCTGTTGAGGAAAAGGACAATCCAGAGAACAAGGTGACCTCGGGGCAATCGCCGGACTTTATTACGCTGCCGAAGCAGTCGAGCCTCTTCACCTACACCATGGAGGTCGAAAACAATAGGGACGATGCCCTTCAGAAGATGACGATCATCAACAATCTGCCACAACCTGAAGATAAATATACCTTCGGGGTGGGTCCAGATCGATTGAGTGATTTCAAGGTTGACTTTGCGAGTAGTCCGAATCTTGTGGTGGAAGCACAAACAGAGACAGGTGAATGGACTCTCATTGATCCTTCACGCTATAAGGCGGAGTTCTCAGACAAGACCTCCTTCGATGCGACAGATTGGGCGGGAGCATCCAGCGACGCATGGGGATTGCAAAAACCCAGCTCACGCGCATTGCGAATCAGTTTTGACACCCGCGACGGCAGTGAACAACTCATGCCTGGGAAGACGAAGCTTCGAGTGCGGTTCGATGCCAGGATCGCCGCGGGCGAGAATCCGGCCAGGGGAGCCATTGGCTACAACACTTTCGGCTACAGCTATGTAGCGCCCGGCACTCAGGACATGGTCCTGCAGGCTATCCCGAAAAAAGTTGGGGTCCAGGTTCCCAATAGCATCACCTTGCGAAAGTCCGTGGTTGATGCCGAGGGACAACCTGCAACTGCCGCTGTCGATACTAGCTATCGCTTCGTGGTCTATAGCGGAGATCCGATAACAAATGCGGATCTGGCCGATGGAAAGACCATCGGGGATGTCCTCACCGCACAAAACCGCAACTTCGCAGTGGTGACGGTTCCGATTGCCAAGGGAACTTCCGAGTCAGAGCCAATTGAGATAGCTCCGCAACACAAATACAGCTACGCGAACGGCCAATGGGTCGAGAGCGGTGAGCCGTGGGTCTGGAGCGCTGGTGGCAAGTACCACATCGCGGAGATTGACGACGGAGCTGGAGCTACGCTGACGAAATTTGTAGACACGACTGGGCAGACGCCAGTTGAGACTACCGGCCAACAAGAATTCGTCTACGACGCGACCAGGTCGATGCACTTCATGGCGGTCAACAGACTCGACAGGTGGCAGTTGACACTCAGAAAAGTTGACGGTGATACGTGCGCCGAAAACGCTGAGTGCACAGACCCGCTTCCAGGCGCCATCTTCGGCCTCTACTCACCAGAAAAGTCGGAGGCGATGGGCACAGATGACTTCCAGGCGCTTCAGACCCAGGTCGGCGCAAATGTGCCGTCCACTACGGTTAAGAATGGCACGACCTATTTCCTGACGCGTAGCGCAATCTCAGACGACAATGGTTTGGTGGAATTCGCCAACCTCGCCGGCGATGAGTATTTTGTCAGTGAGCTGAAAGCGCCGGAAGGCTACAACCTCAGCTGGGACGGCCGTGTTGTGACCAAGCCCGGAGCTGGACAAGTCTCTGAGCAAATGCTGGTGAAGAACTACAAGCCATATGAGATCCCACAAACTGGTGGAAGCGGAACTCTGATGTACACGGTGGCGGGAATGATTCTGGTAGTGGGAACAGCAGCCGCAATGGCAATGCGTCAGAGGCGCCGCTATCTGGAGGAATGAGGCAGGAGAGCAGAACATCATCTGACCCACGTGAAACAATGAAAGCTCCGCAGAGATGACGGATGATGGGGGATCAGAACGTGGAAGGCGACGCTCAGCTGCGAAAAGATATGCAAAGGGCAGTACCGCGAATTCGCCTGGGCACTTCAGTGCGTATCGTTGGGATCGTCGTGTGTCTGGTTGGTCTTGCTCTTGTCCTCACAATGCTGATGAGTGGACGACGCGAGCCCCGCTCCTTCGACGGAACAGTGTCAGCCATCGAACAGCAGATGCCGACGCAGCGTCACCCAGCAATCGTGGGAACAGAACCCTCCAAACCCCTGTCAAGTGTCAGCGTAGGTCGTGACGACTACGTTGGAATACTTGACATTCCACGGCTTGACAGGAGACTTCCCGTCCTCAGTCCCGCGGACGAAGCGGCCGAAGAACCCATTGCCACATACGGAAATGCTGCAGACGGCAACCTCGTCATCGAAGCCTCCAATACGACTGGAATATTCCGCGATCTCACGCAGATTCCGGACGGAGATGCCCTTTACTTTACGGACGTCACTGGAGCGGTCTACAGCTACCACGTCCTGACAGTGGAATCGATTGAGAACGACGATGTCAGCGCTCTGCGTGAGCGCAGTGACGAATGGGATCTCACGCTGGCGGCGCCATCGTTTTCTGGCCAGCAGAAAACCCTTCTGCGTTGCGCAGCCGATTCTTAAAATGCCTCCGTAACTGACACGAATCGGATATTTGGCCCTGCTATCGTCGAGGCGTGTATTGCGAGGACGCCGAGCGGACAGATATTCTGCGGGCAGACATGCTGCAAGCATCCCGCACGTTCACCGAAGGAAGAGTGCCATGGAAATTTCGCCGTTTGTTCGCAATCTGCCCAAAGTCGAGCTGCACCTGCATATCGAGGGGACGCTCGAACCCGAACTCAAGTTCGCACTGGCCGAGCGCAACGGAATCACCCTGAAAGAATCCACGCCGGACGAAGTGAGGCAGTCCTACGCCTTTACCGACCTAGCCTCATTCCTCGCCTCCTACTACGACGGCATGAACGTGCTGCGCACCAGTGAAGACTTCTACGACCTCGCCCTGGCATACCTGACAAGAGCCGCCGAACAGAACGTGCGTTACGTGGAAATGTTCTTCGACCCGCAGGCGCATACCTGCCGCGGCATTGACTTCCACACCGTCATCAGCGGGCTGCACCGCGCCCAGCTCGAAGCTGAGTCCACCCTGGGCATCCAATCCGCGCTCATCATGTGCTTCCTGCGCGACTTCCAGGCCGAATACGCGATGGCAACACTGCTCGAAGCCCTGCCATACAAGGACTGGATCATCGGCGTGGGGCTGGACTCAGATGAAACGGGAAATGCGCCAGACAAGTTCACCGAGGTGTTCGCCCGCGCGCGTCGCGAAGGCTTCCTGCTCACCATGCACGCCGACGTGGATATCGCCCACTCCATTGACCACATCCGCCAGCTTATCGACACCATCAAGGTTGACCGCATCGATCACGGAACGAACGTTATCGAAGACCCGGAACTCGTGCAGTATCTGGTGGACAGCAACATCGGCCTGACATGCTGCCCTGTGTCGAATACGTGGGTATCCGACGGCTCCAAAGTCCCGCTGATCAAGGAACTGGCCGACAGGGGCGTCAAGGTCACTGTCAACTCAGATGATCCCGCCTACTTCGGCGGCTACATTGCGGAAAACTTCCAGCTCCTGGCTGACGAGTCCGAGGTCGACCACGCGTTCCTCGCCCAGCTCAGCCTCAACGCAGTAGACATTTCGTGGGCTGCGCCCAGTCTTAAAGAAAAGCTGCGCGCACAGATCAACGCCGCACTGCAGTAAACATTCGTGTCTCGTGAGTGGTGGCGCCGCCCTCGTCAATGAGGAACGAGGGCGAGCGGACCACAGCACACGGCACAAGCTGAACCGAGCGCGGGCAGATTTTGTCATTGTGGCTGGTGAGGGTGAATAATAATCGCTGAGCACGTGACATCACGTGCCCCGCAAGATTCGCAGCGAGGCTGGAGGCGACTGAGCATTCGCTGCATAGTGGTCACCGGATCGCAGTGAACCTTCGCGCCTGGAAACAGCCTAAATGTGAGGGTACATGTTGACCACAAAACCAGAGCAGCGTAACTACAAGGTTGCGGCGCTCGTCGGACTGATTGCCGGCCTCTTTTCCGCCATCGTGAAATTCGGCTGGGAAGTTCCGTTCCCACCGCGCACACCCGAACGCAATGCAACCAATCCTCCGCAATCCACACTCGAAATGCTCGGAATGTCACCCGACATGTCCCACACGTCGGTGATCTATAACGGCAACGAGCTTCCGATCTACTCCTTCATCATTCACTTCTCGTTCGCGATCTTCTTCGCACTGCTGTACTGCCTGCTCGCTGAGGTCTGCAAGCAGGTCACTCTGTGGCAGGGCGCAGCATTCGGCATCGTCGTGTACGTCGTTTTCCATGTCATTTTGATGCCCGCCATCGGCATTGTGCCCGCCCCGTGGGAGCAGCCCTTCGCTGAGCACTTCTCAGAGTTCTTCGGGCACATCGTGTGGATGTGGTCCATTGAAATCGTGCGCCGCGATCTGCGTAACCGCATCACGCACCAGCCGGATCCTGAACTGGAGACCGTTGCCGCAAAATAACGCTCGCGAGGGGCGAGGTGATGCTCGCGCGGCTTGCGCCGGCAGCGGCAGTGCTTCCGGACAGGCACGTGACCTGATAAACGTGGGGCCCGCAGTCTACTGACTGCAGGCCCCACGACACTTTCAGCAGGCACACGCCCGGTCGAACCTCAATGGGCCACCCGGCGCGACCTTATTGGGAAAGTGAGAAGTGAACTCACTCGCCCTTGTCGCCGCTAAGTGCGTCCTTTGCGCGATCGGCCAGAGCGCGAGCGCCAGCAGCGGCATCCTCGGCAGCTCCCTTGATCTTTTCGGAGGCGTTTTCCAGAACGTCCTTGGCCTTGCCTTCGGCGTTCTGAACCTTGCCTTCAGCCTCGAGATCCTTGTCGCCGCTGACATCTCCAGCAGTTTCCTTGACCTTACCGGCAGCCTTGTCGAAAGTGTTCTCCAGATCTGACATAGCGAACCTCCTTTGTTATGTGAATTGGTACACGTTTACTTTCTCATTACCAGGCCTCGTGCGCAAGAGAAAAGAGGCAGATTCTCCCATGCGCGTAATTTCGAAGTCAAATAGCGATATGAACGCTCACATCTGCGCCATTTCGTGAGACACTACTGATACGGGAACGCTCGACCTGCACCGTGCACCATCCGGTATTGTGCCTCGCGCGTTCCTGATTTCATGCACATTGCGTCGCGTCATCTGTTCACAGAAAGGACTGTGGTTGTGATAGCGCATCACTCTGCTCGACCTCCCTCGATGATGGATGTGGCGGCAGCGGCAGGGGTGTCGCATCAGACCGTCTCCCGAGTCCTCAATGCCAGTGGAAAAGTCGCACCAGATACACGTCAGCGGGTTCTCGATGCCATTGAACAGTTGGGATACCGCCGCAATTCTGTGGCTCGCGCACTCGTGACACGCCGCTCCGGAACCCTCGGCCTGATCACCACCACATCAACGCACTACGGCCCGACGTCCATGCTGGTGTCCATTGAGCTCGCCGCCAGCCGGGCCGGCTATTTCCTCGCCGTGGCGCCGATTGATTCGTGTACACCTGACACGCTGGGCGACGCGATCGACCACATGCTCGGCCTGGCAGTTGAAGGCATCGTTATTTTGGCTCCCATCGAAGACATTGCGGAGGATCTGGGAACGATCCGCGTGTCTGTCCCCGTGGTGGCAGTGACGTCGGCCAGCACAGCAGAATCCCTGGGCGTCGTACCGGTTGCGGTTGACCAGTATGAGGGGGCACGCCTGGCGGTTGAGCATCTGGTCAGCCACGGGCACACGGCGATCACCCACCTGGCAGGCCCGTCCGACTGGTTCGAAGCCCAGGGGCGCGAAAAGGCTTATCGTGACGTGATGGCTCGCCACGGGCTAACGCCCTGTGTCTATTCCACGCGAGGGTGGGAAGCCTCTGTCGGATTCGAGGTTGGCACAGCGATCGCGAACGGCACCTTACCCACCGCTGTTTTTGCGGCAAATGACCCGCTTGCGCTGGGCCTGATCAACGCGTTCACCAGTGCGGGCATAACGGTGCCGGGCGACGTGTCGGTGGTCGGGTTCGATGATGAGCCGGGCGCACGCTACTTCATGCCACCGCTGACCACGGTGCGTCAGGATTTTCGCGGGCTGGGAGAGGCGGTCGTCACCGTCATGATGCACGCGTTGGAAGGCCGGGCCCCAGATGCGCCCACGCTGCTCACTCCTGAGTTGGTCGTGCGCGCCTCCACCGCCGCCCCGCCTCTTTCTGCGCATTGACGAGGGGAACGAGGCGCACTTCGTCGCGTGGCATCTGGAAAATTGATTGCGTGAAAAAGGTTCCATCCCTGGACACAGTGTGTTAACGTTAACCTCACCGGATCAAACAAAGCAGAAACGGCGTGGTGGCGTGCTGGGGAGGACATCGAAGCCGATGTCTGATCAACGCATGATCAGGTGGGCGAGTCGCCCTCGGCGCTCACACTACGACCGAGACGAATGCTGATGTGGAGGACTCAATGGACGTGCGAAACCCGGACACGTGGAGCGCTGAACTGACCAGCCGTGTAGCCAGGACGCGTGCCCTCGTCGCTGAACTTCATGCGGAACTGCCCAAATGGGGGCTGATCGTATGGACGGCAGGGAACGTGTCGCAGCGAATCAGAGGAGAAGCCGAAGATGGCTCCCAGGACCTGCTCGTCATCAAGCCGTCGGGAGTGTCCTATGACGAGCTGGACGCTGACGCGATGGTGGTGTGTGACCTGGAAGGAAACCTGATTCTGGGGGAGGGCTCACCCTCCTCAGACACGGCGGCGCACGCCTATGTCTACCGGCACATGCCTGAAGTGGGCGGCGTCGTGCATACCCATTCCACCTACGCGACCGCGTGGGCAGCGCGCGGCGAAGAAATACCGTGCGTGCTGACCATGATGGGCGACGAATTCGGCGGCCCCGTTCCTGTTGGCCCGTTCGCATTGATCGGAGATGACTCCATCGGGCGCGGAATTGTGGATACCTTGAAGGATTCTCGCAGCCCGGCAGTGCTGATGCAGAACCACGGGCCCTTTACGATCGGCAAAGATGGGCGGGCCGCAGTCAAAGCCGCAGCGATGGTTGAAGAAGTGGCGCGAACCGTCCACATTGCCAGACAGCTGGGCGAGCCGATCGCAATCCCTCAGGACAAAATCGACAGTCTCTACGCGCGCTATCAAAACGTGTATGGGCAACACAGCAAGTAGCAAGGTCGGCCAGCCACACGCGCAGGCACTGACCACAACATCATGAAACTAAGGAACAATACTCATGACGAGTTTCTATGACTCACGCGAAGTCTGGTTCTTCACCGGAAGCCAGGACCTTTATGGAGAAGACACCCTCAAGCAGGTAGCCGACCAGTCGCAACAGGTCGTGACGCTGCTGAACGAATCCGGGCTGATGCCTGCACCAATTGTGTGGAAGCCGGTGCTCAAGGATTCCGACTCGATTCGTCGCGCCATGCTGGACGCCTCCGGTGATGACTCAGTGCTCGGTGTCATCACGTGGATGCACACGTTCTCACCGGCAAAAATGTGGATTCGCGGCCTCGAAGTCCTCACGAAGCCAATGCTGCATCTGGCCACCCAGGCCGACGTGGAGATCCCATGGGACAGCATCGACATGGACTTCATGAACCTCAACCAGGCAGCTCACGGAGACCGTGAATACGGCTACATCCTGGCGCGCCTGGGCGTCGCACGCACCACCGTCGTGGGCCACGCATCCAACCCGAACGTCGCTCGAAAAGTCTCACGCTGGATCCGTGCCGCAGCAGGGTGGGTTGCCGCTCACGAGCTGCGCGTCGTGCGCTTCGGTGACAACATGCGCAACGTCGCGGTGACCGAAGGGGATAAGACCGAGGCTGAGCGCCGACTGGGAGTATCCGTGAACACGTGGGGAGTCAACGATCTTGTCGAAGCAGTGGAAGCGGTCAGTGACGCTGACATCGACACCCTCCTTGACGAGTACGACGAACTGTATGACATCGCACCTGAACTGAAGAAAGACGGTGAACGCCACGACTCATTGCGGTATGCCGCCCGTCAGGAAATTGCGATGCGCTCATTCCTTGAAGCGCGCGGAGCCAGCGCATTTACCACGAACTTCGAAGACCTTGGAGCCCTTCGGCAGCTGCCCGGCCTGGCCGTGCAACGCCTGACAACAGACGGCTATGGGTTCGGTGCCGAGGGCGACTGGAAAACAGCTGTTCTTGTGCGCATCGCCAAAGTGATGGGTGAAGGTCTGCCGGGCGGTGCCTCCTTGATGGAGGACTACACCTATAACCTTGTCCAAGGCGAAGAAATGATCCTGGGTGCGCACATGCTGGAAGTGTGCCCGTCGTTGACTCAGTCGCGCCCGCGCCTCGAAATACACCCACTCAGCATCGGGGATCGTGAAGACCCTGTGCGCCTCGTGTTCAATGCTGATGCGCGGCCAGGAGTCGTGGTGTCACTGGCCGATATGCGTGACCGCTTCCGCCTCACTGCCAATGCTGTTGACGTCATCGAGCCGCCGCATGACATGCCGAAGTTGCCGGTTGCCCGGGCAATGTGGAAGCCGAAGCCTGACCTGTACACTTCGGTTGAAGCATGGCTCACTGCCGGCGGAGCGCACCACACGGCGATGTCCACGCAGATTGACGTCGAGACGTGGCAGATGTTCGCTGTTATGGCTCAAATGGAGTTGCTTGTCATCGACGAGGACACGACGGCACGTTGCTTCGCCGATCACGTGCGCTGGAATCAGGTCTATTACCGACTGGCGGAAGGCCTCTAAAGCGCGCTGCCGGGGCACCCTCTGCAGGTTTACGCCGAGTGACGAGGGTGCCCGGACGAGTGCTTGAGGGTGCCAAAACGCCTCCGCTGCGCCGTTTAAAAGCCAAAAGCGGCGCAAAAAACTGAGATTCGCCACGAAAATCGCCAAAAAGTGGTGTTGAACCTGACAAAAGGCCGTTGGACTGTTTAGGGTTTTCTCAGTGGTCATGTCCAGTGACCCCCAATGAACTGCAAGAGGAGATATATACATGTCTGTCAACCGTACCGAACTGGTTGCCGCCATTGCTGAGCGCGCCAACCTCACCAAGGTCCAAGCCGATGCCGCACTGTCAGCATTCCAGGACGTTCTGATCGACTCACTGTCCAAGGGTGAGCCGGTCAAGGTCACCGGCCTCATGTCAGTGGAGCGCGTTGAGCGCGCTGCCCGCACCGGCCGCAACCCCCGCACGGGTGAAGAAATCCAGATCCCCGCTGGCTACGGCGTGAAGATCTCGGCCGGTTCGACCCTGAAGAAGGCTGTTTCGAACAAGTGAAGATGATGCCACGTTGACGGTGGCATGATCGGCAACACTGTTGCCACTTCATACGATGTGGGGCAGGTATCGCACGCGATACTTGCCCCACACTCGTCTGCCAGTCGTCAGAAAGAAGCGTCGTTGAGGCCATCCACCCGGCGGGCAGGCACTCCGGGCCGAACCGGCAGAGCCGACGCGCGGCCCCCGGCATCAGGAAACGCACGGCGATACCCCTCAATCCAGGCGCTCGCAAACTCATCAGCCGAACTGCGCTCCACGAGCGCCCACACCGACCCGCCAAAGCCGGCACCGAACGCCGACGCAGCCGGCGCACCCAGTTCGCGAGCACGGCGCTGCAGATCATTCGTCTGAGGAACCTGATTGCCCAGATTCTCATCCGCATTGCGATGCGACGCATCAGCGGCAGCACCAAACGCATCGATATCGCCAACATCCAGCGCATCGAGTGCCTGCGGCACCAAAACGGTCGATTCACGGATGAACGCATCCAGTCGCGTGAGCAGGTCCGGCTCGTCAGCAAGTATGCGGCGCATCTGCTCCACCGCATCTCCGGAGGACGCCAACGCATCAGCCAGGCTGGCATCTGCGCGCCTGGTCGCCTTGTTCCACTGCGTCACAATTGCCGCAATCCGAGCCGACAGTGCGTTGTACGAATCGCGCGCACTGCCCGTCTTTTCCGCCAGGACACCGCTGACCGCCACGACGAACGTCCACGTGTCGTCGAGTGTCACCGAACGGTGCTCCTGGATCGGGCAAAACGAAAACTCAGTGAGCCGACCGTCGTGGCAACACATCATGGCGGTGTGATCCTGCGAGCCACCGAAAGTGCCCACGCCACGCACACCCTCCAACGACCCGAACGATAAACCGTTCTCGCAGCACGAGTAGTATCCGGCCTCATCGGCGCGCGAGTGAATGTTCGCCTTCCACTCTTCACGCTCACGCAGATCGTTGTGATCAATCAAAGCCAGCGCCGACGCCACGACCAGCGCAGACGACGAACTCATTCCGGAGGCCAACGGCAAATCGGAATCAAAGCTCAGGTGCGCAGGTTTGAGCTGGCCGAAATTGAGTGTCAGGCGATCCACCACCGCCTGAACGTAGTGACCCCAGTGGCCGGCAGGAAGAGTGCTCGCCGCACCTGCACCAACCTCAACGCGATCCGGCAGTGCGGTCGTCTGAGCTGAAATGCCACCGTCTGGCGAGTCCCCCTCGTCCAACGTGACGCGAATGCCGCGATCGACTGCCGCGACGATGGAATGGCCACCGGCGTAATCCGTGTGCTTGCCGAACACTTCCAGTCGGCCGGGAACAAACCAGGAAGTCACAGGCGGACCTCGTGATTCTCCAGTGCTGCCGCCACCGAAGCGATATCGCCGCGATTCGACATATCCAGTACGCCCTCATCACAGCGGATCACCGCGTAAGAATCACCATCGGCAATGGCTTGACGTACAGCATCGGTGATCTCATACTCACCGCGAGCAGACGGCTTGATCGTGCGGGCTGCCTCGAAGATTGCCGGCGAGCACTTCCAGCAGTTCATCGAAATCAACGCACCTTCACCCAGGCGCTCAATCGTGGCGGCATCGGGCTTTTCCACCAGCTCATCGAGGTTGCCGTCCGCATCGGCCGTGGCCAGCGCGAAAGCCGCAATACGGTCAGCCGCAATGTTCGAACGCTCCACCATCGCCTCGCGCGTGAAACCGGCAAGACCCGACCCGTCGACCTGTGCGAGCTGGAGCAGAGCATCAACGGGATAGAAGTTATCCGAGTTGAGCACCAGGATCGGCTCACCGGCCGCGAAATCCTCAGCAGAGAGCACCGCGTTCGCCGTGCCGAGCGGTTTGTCCTGGATCGCGTAGCTGACGGTGATGCGCTGTTTGTCCACCGAATCGTAGTAGTCGCGAATTATGTCGTGCTCAGGGCCGATCACCAGGCAAATATCAGTGAAACCGGCGTCGGCCAGGGCGCTCATGACGTGGTCGAGGAAAGGGCGCCCCACCGAAATCATGGCTTTGACACCGGAATCAGCTGCGCGCTTTTGCTCAGCCGACAGCTGCGTGTCCCCAGAATCCTTGCGCATGCGCGAACCGAGGCCGCGCGCCAAAATAACCGCTTTGTGATGTGCCTGTGCCATGTCATCCTCCTGTGGACGTCGAGGCGTGATCAAACCTTCCAGCAAAGTGCCGGTTCCAGTGTAGTGGGATCGCAGAAGGTAGCGCAGGACTGCCTCGGCAATGATGCGTGGAAAAACGAAGGTGGGCAAGATTTATTGAAGTGTCAAGACGAGGAGGGTAAAATGTGTCACTCACTGACAATGATGGAACGACCGCGGGGCGGCCATCGAATTGACGAGGGCGTCCCTGCAGTGTCTGTCCGTTCAATTCAAGAGGACATGATGTCACGAATTCATTTCGGTACAGGTGGCTGGCGCGCGATTATCGGCGACGAGTTCACACGCCAAAACGTTCGCCTCCTGTGTGCAGCGCTGGCAAGCCGCATTAAAGACGAAAACAACGCAGAAAAAGGCCTGGTCATCGGCTACGACAGGCGATTCCTGTCGGATCTGGCAGCTTCGTGGGCGGCCGAAGTCTTTGCCGGTGAAGGAATCACCTGCCAAGTCATCCGCATCACGCAGGCCCCCACACCCATGATCATGTGGACGGTCAAGAACTTGGGACTGCCCTACGGCATGGCGATCACCGCCTCCCACAACCCCGCCATCTACAACGGCATCAAGGTCTTTACCGAGGGCGGCAAGGATGCCAACGAAGATGTCACCGCTGACATCGAACGCCGCATGGAAGCCATTGAAGGCGCAGGGGAAGAACAGATCCCCTCGGTCACCTACCAGGCTGGGCTGGACAGTGGCGCCATCACTGAAATTAACCCCTTCAATGGATATATCGACTCGATTTGCGAACAGATCGATATGCAGGCGATCCGTGAAGCGAACCTGCATATCGCCCTCGACCCTATGTATGGCGTCTCGCGCACCTCGCTGCAGACGATTCTGATGACCGCGCGCTGCGAAGTGGACACGATCCATGACCGCCACGACACACTGTTCGGCGGACGCATGCCGGCGCCGACGAAAGCCACGCTGGACGCTCTGACACAGTACGTGCTGGACAACAACTGCGCGCTGGGACTGGCTACCGACGGCGACGCCGACCGTATCGGCGTAATCGATGACCAGGGTGAATTCCTGCACCCGAACCAGCTGCTCGTCCTGCTGTACTACTACCTGCTCAAATACAAGGAATGGAAAGGTCCGGTGGTGCGTAACGTCGCCACAACCTCACTGCTGGACGAAGTGGCCGCAAAGTTCGGTGAGACCTGCTACGAGGTGCCCGTCGGATTCAAATGGGTGTCCTCGAAGATGCTGGAAACAGATGCGATCCTGGGTGGTGAATCCTCCGGCGGCATCACCGTGCGTGGACACATCCACGGCAAGGACGGCATCTATGCGGCCGCACTGCTGGTCGAGATGATCGCCGTGATCGGCAAGCCCATGAGCCAGATCTACCACGAAATCACCGGACAGTTCCCGCCGCACTACATGGCGGAAACCGACTTTGCATTCGCACCCGAACGCAAGCTCGAAATCCTCAAGACACTGATGGAAGACAAGAAACTGCCTGAATTCACCAGGCCAGTTGAGTCAGTGTCCTACAAGGACGGCTGCAAGGTCTACTTCGACCAGGGGTGGATCATCGCTCGCTTCTCCGGCACCGAGCCGCTGCTGCGTATCTTCTGCGAGATGCCGACCAGGGAAGAAGCCGAAGCCACGTGCGAGCAGCTGCGTGAATTCCTCCACCTGTGACATTCGAACCACGTCACGGTCCCGGGCCCATTGGCACAGGCCGGGACGTGGGTGAAATTCTACAATGAGGGGTGACCCATTTGTCAGGGCGTTGCGTCGCCCTCGTCAATGACACACAACTACGAAGGAGTTGGAATGCTGATCCACGTCGCCTCGAGCGAGGAAGAAATCGGATCCCTGGGTGCAGACCTGATCGAAAAACTGTACGCAGACAAGCCCACCGCAGTGCTGGGCACTGCGACAGGATCATCACCCGTGCCGCTGTACCGCGAACTCGTCGCGCGTCACCAGACGGGCACACTTTCATTCGCCAAGGGACAGTTCTTCCAGCTCGATGAGTACGTCGGAGTTCCGCGCGAACACCCGCAGTCCTACTGGCGTTTCCTGTGCGAGAACATCGTCGACCACATCGACCTGCCCAAAGGCGGCCTCAATGTACCTGACGAACGCGACGGCAACACCCTGGATGAAGCCGCTGCAGCATACGATGCGCGGATCCGCGAAGCAGGAGGCGTTGACCTGCAGATCCTGGGAATCGGATCAGACGGACACATCGGATTCAACGAGCCCGGCGGATCCCTCTCATCACGCACTCACTCGGGCGCACTGTCACGCCAGACCCGTCAGGACAACGCACGTTTCTTCGACGGCGACCTGGAGCAGGTGCCCACCCACTGCATCACGCAGGGACTGGGAACGATTATGGAGGCCCGTCAGCTGCTTATGATCGCCACAGGTGAAAACAAGGCCGAGGCTGTGAAGGAACTGATCGAAGGCGGCGTGTCAGCGCGCTGGCCTGCCACCATTATCCAGTTCCACCCCGCAGTGACTGTGCTGCTGGACGAAGCGGCAGCCTCTCAGTTGGAGATGGTGGAACTGTACGAAGCGGAATGGGCATCGCGCCACTGACCTGCTTCACAGCTGCCGTACCATGATCGCGGCGGCGAGACTTTTCACACTCAGGCTCTCGGCCCGAATCAGGTCGAGGGCCTGAGCCGTCCCACTTACAATGAAGGTATGTGTGACGTCGAAGCAGTGGCCGAAACAGTGACAGACCCAGGCGAACCCGTAAGCCCGGCAGATCCTGGCAGTCCTGCCGGCGGTGGTGCAGGTCCGTCGACCAGCACCGGCCTGTTGGAACGCACCGAGGTCAAAGAGAAGGAAAAAGACCCCGGTGATGGCGATCGGTTCGCACACTTTGTGCGAAAGGACCGCGTATCCTCCTCGCTGATTACCGGACAGCCGGTGGTGGCACTGTGCGGGAAAGTGTGGATCCCCTCGCGTGAGGCCTCACAGTACCCGGTGTGCCCGACCTGCAGGAAGCTGCGCGATCAAATGGGCAAGAACGGCGGAAACTGGCCATTTTCAAACGGAGGGCGGGGCGGTTCCGGCAAGTGAAAGACCAGGGACATTCCTCCGCTTCACCATCGGTTTCCGCGGCGGCCCAACTTCCACCTGCTTTCCCGGCTCGCGCCGCGTGGGGCACCGCTGGAAGTCTGCGTGCCTGGCAGGCAGCCGCACTCGAGCAGTACCTGAACGCCCAACCTCGGGACTTCCTTGCTGTCGCCACACCCGGAGCCGGAAAAACGACATTCGCGCTGCGCGTAGCGGTCGAACTGATGGGCGCAGGTGTCGTCTCGAAAATCACCGTGGTCTGCCCGACCGAACACCTGAAAACCCAGTGGGCCGACGCGGCGGCGCGCGTCGGTATCCACATTGATCCTGCTTTCTCAAACTCCCAGGGACGTGCAGGCTCGCATTTCGACGGCGTGGCGGTGACCTACGCTCAGGTCGCTGCAAACCCGCACGTCCACTCCTCACGTACCCGTGCATTTCGCACGCTGGTGATCTTGGATGAAATCCACCACGCCGGCGACGCGCTGACATGGGGTGACGGCATCGGGGTCGCATTCGGGGAAGCAACCAGGCGCCTGTCCCTGACCGGCACCCCCTTCCGCTCGGACTCCTCTCCCATCCCGTTTGTGCGATACGTCGAGGGGAGTGACGGTATCCGCCGCTCACAGGCCGACTTCACCTACGGGTACGGAGATGCGCTGCATGACGGTGTCGTGCGACCGGTCCTGTTCATGTCCTATTCCGGTGACATGGCATGGCGCACCAGCGCCGGCGATGAGTACCACGCCCGACTGGGGGAGCATTCCACCAAGGACATCATGAAGCAGGCATGGCGCACCGCCTTGGATCCGAAAGGGGAGTGGATCTCCGCTGTCCTGCAGGCAGCCGATCAGCGCCTGTCACAGGTGCGGCGCGCAATTCCCGACGCTGGCGGACTGGTGATCGCCTCCGACCAGTCGGCGGCACGCGCCTACGCGCAGCGCCTGCGCGCCATCACAGGAAAGCCGGCCACTGTCGTGCTCTCCGATGATGCGGACGCCTCCGATCGTATCGATCACTTCCGCGAATCCACTGACCGATGGATGGTTGCTGTGCGCATGGTGTCTGAAGGGGTAGACGTGCCGCGACTGTCAGTTGGCGTGTACGCCACAAACACCTCGACCTCGCTGTTCTTCGCGCAGGCTGTCGGCCGTTTTGTTCGAGCCAGACGACGAGGCGAAACATCCACCGTCTTTATCCCTTCCGTAGTGCCGCTGCTGGATCTGGCAGGGCAGATGGAAGTGGAACGCGACCACGCCCTCGACAAACCGCATCACGGCCCTGATGACCCGACCGTGATGGACACCAGTGCGGAAGACCTGCTGATGGCACAGGCCAACAAGGTGGAAAATGCGAGTTCGGAACTGATCGGAACGTTCGAAGCACTCGGCGGGGATGCCGAGTTCGACGCAGTCTTGTTCGAAGGATCGTCGTGGGGATCAGGCGCTGAGGTCGGATCGATCGAGGAGCAGGAATATCTGGGGATTCCCGGTCTGCTCGATGCCGACCAGGTGACGACGCTGCTCAAAGCCAGGCAGGCGGAGCAGATCAAGACTCAGCGCCGTCAGAGCGATGCGAAGAACCTGCGCGACGCAAATGCAGGGATCTCGGATCACCGGGCACGCGCCGCGAAACGCAAGGAACTGTCACGTCTGGTCGGCCAGTGGTCGCGGCGCTCAGGCGATTCACATGCGCTCATCCATTCACAACTGCGTCAGCGTTGCGGCGGACCAGAGGTGGCGCGGGCAACCACCGCGCAGATTGACGCACGTATCGCTCTTTTGAGAGGCTGGTTCGTAGGGCGCGCATAAAGGTGCCCAGCGCTTTGGGACGACCCGGATGCGGTGATCACGTGGGGACGGCCCCAATTGAAAGGGGCTGCATCATGCATTGGCTCGTTCTTGTTCTCTCCGGCGTTTTTGAGGCAGTGTGGGCGACCGCGCTGTCCAAGTCTGAAGGGTTCACCAAGGTGGTGCCCATCATCGTGTTTATCCTCGGAGCAGCGATCTCGATGGGCGGCCTGGGGTGGGCGCTCAAAGAAATCCCCGTGAGCACCGGCTACGCGGTGTGGGTCGGGATTGGTGCGGGCACGACTGCGCTGTGGGCAATGCTCAGCGGTGCAGAACCTGTGCGCGTGGTCCGCATCCTGTTACTGTGCGGAATCATCGCGTGCGTCATCGGCCTCAAGCTCGTGTCCGGTGACGACGGTGTCGCTGCTGCTACGCCATCAGAGGGCGCACGGGTGACGTCCACCGCCGCCGGCGACAACTGAGATCAGTCCAGCTCCACGTAGCGCGTGGAGACTGCAGCTTCACCTTCAGACAGTCGCCACGCCTGGTAAGGCAGCTCGTTGCGTGATTTCAAGTGATGGTCGCGTGCCTGCTTAAGCGCATCGATGCTCCACAGTTCACTGCGAATCTCACCGTCGACAACCAGCGGGATCTGCAGAGGGCGCGCCTTCTGCTTCGTCAGCTCTTCTTCGGCAGCCTTCCGTGTCGAAGCCGTGACCAGGAGTTCCTCGTAGGCGTAGCCTTCCTCGTCGTAGAGGCGGCCGGCGTACTTGCGGCCACCGACCGTGCTCTTGGACTGCGATTTCTTGGCAACGGGCTGCATGACGCCGTCCGAATCTTCACGAGCCACCATCTTGTACACCAGCGCCGCGGTCGGAACCTTGGACCCGGTCACCAGGCGAGTGCCCACGCCGTAGGAGTCCACGGGTGCCGCGCCCAGGGCGGCTATCGCATACTCGTCGAGGTCGGACGTGACGGTGATCTTCGTGGATGTGGCGCCCAGTGAATCAAGCTGGCCGCGCACCGTGAACGCCTGCGCCACCAGGTCACCGGAATCGATGCGCACGCACCCGAGCTCCTGACCCACTGCGCGGGCAGCCTCAACAGCGTTGACGACCCCTTGCGGAATGTCATAGGTGTCAACCAGCAGCGTGGTCGAGGCGCCAAGCAGATCGATCTGCGCGTCGAAAGCTTCGCGCTCGCTGTCATGGAGCAGCGTGAACGCGTGAGCGGACGTGCCGATAGTCGGAATGCCGTAGCGGATACCTGCTTCCAGATCCGAGGTGCCGGCAAACCCGCCGATCACTGCGGAGCGGGCAGCTGAAACGGCGGCGCGTTCATGGGTGCGGCGCGCACCCATATCCAGGCAGGGGCGGCCATGCGCGGCGATCGTCATGCGGGATGCCGCAGATGCGATCGCACAGTCATGGTTGAGGACCGACAACAGCAGCGTTTCAAGCAGCACACATTCTGCGAAGGTGCCTTCCACGGTCAGCAGTGGCGAGCCGGCGAAATAGCATTCGCCTTCCTGGTAGCCGTCGATCGTGCCGCCGAAACGGAAGTCCTTGAGATAATCCAGCGCGTCGTCGGACACGATTTTCTGATCGTGGAGCCAGTCGATTTGCTGGTCGGTGAATTCGAAACGCTCCAGCGCCTCGAGGATGCGGCCGGTGCCCGCAACGACACCGAAACGGCGGGTTGCTGGCAGGCGACGACCGAACAGTTCGAAGACCACTTTGCGGGACGCGGTTCCGCGCTTCATCGCAGCGTCCAGCATGGTCAGCTCATACATGTCTGTTAACAGAGCAGTTGAAGGTGAAGCAGGCATACCCTCAATCTACTCTCTTTTGACCGGAAAGACCCACTCGCCGGCAATCTGCTTGCCACTCAAAAGGCCAGTGGGAGCGCCATGAAATGAGTGTAAATGGCCAGAAGCGGCGCGCGCGAAAATGCACTGCGTCAAAACGGCACGGCTAAACCTGCGGGGCCATACGCTTAGGAGCATGAGCGGGAGGTCTATGACAACGTCGTTTCACGACCGTGCGGTTCCTGATCAGCCGCGCGAGGATGCCTCGTCATGCCCATTGGCACAGTGGCAAACCGTGGTGTGGGATGACGTGGTGAACCTGAACGACTACGTGGTAGAAGTGCTGATTCGACACTTCGGATACTCGCGTCACGCTGCCGACGAACTGACTGCGCAGATCCAC
Organism: Pauljensenia sp. UMB10120; assembly: GCF_030212035.1. NCBI lineage: Bacteria > Bacillati > Actinomycetota > Actinomycetes > Actinomycetales > Actinomycetaceae > Pauljensenia > Pauljensenia sp. UMB10120. The sequence continues at coordinate 46,968 of NZ_JASODH010000009.1, forward strand.
ACATTCGGCCGGGCCGTCGTGTCAACTGGAATCAGAGAACGCATGGAAGCTGATGTGCTGGCCATGCACGGATACGGCCTGCACGCCACGCTGGAGCAACTCACATGATCACTGCGTTCGCACTGCAGGAAGCCGGATACGTCTGCAACGTGTCGACGCAGTTCCTGCACCTGTTGCGCCAGCTCATTGAAGAAATACTGGTCGTCCTCGACGAGCCGGGCGAACTGTCCACCTTCGTGCTCGCCGCCACCGAAGTGGAAACCACGCGCGACGAGCCACACGACCCGGCACTGGGGAGCCTGCTCCCTCCCATGAGCGACGACCCACCGGAGGCGGCGAATCTGCGAGCCCTGACCGAAGACTTCCTGCGTGCGGAAAAAGCGGCGCGACTGCGGCGGATCCACACCGAACTCTCGTCTGCAATCGGCACAGACACGGTGGTGATAATGGTCACCCACCAGGAAGTGTGGGACTGGCTCGCTGCCCTCAATGACGTGCGACTGGCTCTGGCGGGTGAACTGGGTATTGACTCACGTGAAGCGGAGAATAAAGTCGCTGAGCTTGCGCACGCATGTGACCTGGAGCAGCCGCGCAGCGAGGCAACGATGAGTGCCGGAATGTACATGATGGTCACGTGGTGGCAGGATTCACTACTGACAGCGGTGCGCGCGGAGGCCTGGTCGCATTAGTCTCCAAACATGGACAGTGCTCCGATAGGGATCTTTGACTCAGGTTTAGGCGGCTTGACGGTCGCCCGCGCCGTCATGGACAAGCTCCCTCACGAACGCATCGTCTATCTGGGAGACACAGCCCACACGCCGTACGGTCCGCGCCCAATCGCACAGGTCCGCCAGCTCGCGTTGACCTGCCTGGATGAACTGGTCGAACGCGGCGTGAAAGCACTGGTCATCGCCTGCAATACGGCGACCGCAGCAGCGCTGTCAGATGCCCGTGAACGCTACACGGCGCAGCAGGGAATCCCGGTCATCGAAGTGATCACACCGGCCGCGCGCTCAGCGATCCGTGCCACCCACAACCGCCGGATCGGCATCATCGGCACCTCCGCAACCATCCAATCCCAGGCTTACAACCAGGCGCTCGCAGCAGTTCCGGACGTATCCGTCTTTTCAGCCGCATGCCCCCGCTTCGTGGAATTCGTCGAAGCAGGCATCACCACCGGGCCGGAGCTCGAGGCCGTCGCACGCGACTACCTGGCACCACTGATCGACGCCGACGTCGACACCGTCATCCTGGGGTGTACGCACTACCCGCTGTTGACTGGCATCATCAGCCAGACGATGGGTGAGGACGTCACCCTCGTCACTTCGTCGGAAGCAACGGCCAACGACACGTACAAACTGCTGGTGGAGCGCGACATGACCGCTCCCATCCCCGAACAGGCCAGCACAGAGCAGTCGGTGCTCACCGAGCCTGCCCACGAATTCCTGACAACGGGAGCTCCTGAGACGTTCGAACACCTCGCGCGCCGATTCCTGGGACCGGAAGTGCGCTCGGCTCATAACATTCACGGTCCTGCATCTACCGCCGATGCACGGCTTGCGCGAGACGGAACGCCTCCGGATGCCGCACCCGACACACCACGGAAAGAGTGATGACATGTCAATGACGCTGACCATCATCGGATGCACCGGTTCAATGTCCGGCCCGCACTCACCTGCGTCCTGCTACCTGCTGCAGACGCAGGAAACACGTGAGGACGGCACGACGCGAACGTGGAATATTGCATTGGAGATGGGGCCGGGTGCCTTCGGGCAGCTCTGGCGCGTCATTGACCCGGCAGACCTGGACGCAGTGATCTTTTCGCACTGCCACGCCGACCACATGGGCGACGTGATTTCCCTGCACGTGCACCGCAGGTGGGGGCCGGGACGAGGCTGCGGCACACTCCTGCTGGCAGGTTCAGAACAACTGCCTGAACGGGTGCGCCAGATTGACGGGTGTGACCCGGCGGAGACGTACACCGATGAATTCGAGTTCTACCGGATGCGCCCGGGCGTTCCCTTCAACGTGGGCCCCCTGACCATCACGCCCAGCACCGCTCAACATACCGTCGAAGCCTTCGGCGTGCGCATTGAGGACGAGGGTGGCGCCACCATGTTCTTTACCGGCGACACCGACCAGTGCGACACGATTATTGAGGGTGCGCGCGGTGTCGACCTGCTGCTCAGCGAAGCCGGATTCACCGAGGCTGACACGACGCGCGGCATCCACATGTCGGGTGTACGTGCGGGCGAGGTCGCCACGCAGGCCGGTGTCAGGCGAGTGGTGCTCACTCACATTCAGCCGTGGACCCCGGTCGACACGGTGATGAGTGAACTGCGCCAGACCTGGCAGGGGGAGGCGCAGATCGCCCGCGCTGGTGACGTGTTCGAAATCTGAGGCGACCAGCCTGCGGCTGTGGGCAGTGAGCCTGCGGCTGAGGCCAGTTTCTTCAGAAACTAGGACGCCAGTACGCGTGCCACATGCGGGGCAAGCGCACGAAACGCAATGCCGCGGTGACTGATCGCATTCTTGTCCTCGGGGCTCATCTGGGCGGTTGTGCAGTCGAAGCCGTCGGGAACAAAAATCGGGTCGTAGCCGAATCCGCCGCTGCCGTGGCGTTCGCGCAGCAGGTGGCCGTGCACCTCGCCGCGTTCCACAAAAGTCTGCCCATCAGGTGTGACGAGCACTGCCGCTGACACGAATGCGGCACCGCGATGCCGATCGGGCACATCCGCAATCTGAGCGAGCAGCAAGTCCAGATTCGCCGCGTCATCACCGTGATGTCCACTCCAGCGCGCTGAGAAAATCCCGGGCGCCCCGCCCAGCACGTCCACCGTGATTCCTGAATCGTCAGCGATAGTGGGCAGGCCGGTCAGTTCACACAGGTGACGCGCCTTGATCAGCGCATTGTCCTCAAAGGTGATGCCGTCTTCGACAGGTTCATCTGCGCCGGCCTGCGCCAGCGTCACGATGTATCCGTCGTGAACTCCCGGCACGAACGGATCCAGGATTGCGCGCAGCTCTGAGACCTTATGCGCGTTCGACGTGGCAAATGCCAGGACTGGTGTGGCCAGCGCGTCGCCCTCGTTCATCTCAATCCTCCAACGAGACGGTTGTGCCGACCTCGGCTTCCAGTCCGCGCTGCTGCAGGTTATGCAGCGTCGCATTGCCGGCGGTGGCCAGGTCGAGCAGCTGCCCGAGCTCCTCCCGGTCAAAGAGGGCGTGCTCAGCGGTGCCCTGAACTTCGACGAATTTACCGGAACCGGTTTGCACGACGTTCATGTCAGTCTGGGCGCGCACGTCTTCCTCGTACGGCAGGTCCAGCATGGGAACGCCGTCGATGATTCCCACTGAAATGGCGCTGACTGAGTCGGACAGCACGGGAGCGGACGCCTGTGGATGAATGAGGCCGTTTTCAGTTCCCCACCTGACAGCATCGGCCAGCGCAACCCATGCGCCGGTCACAGATGCGGTGCGGGTGCCACCGTCGGCGCGCAGCACGTCGCAATCCAGCACGATCGTGTTCTCACCGAGGGCTGCCATATCCACCACTGCGCGCAGTGAGCGACCGATGAGCCGGGAAATCTCCTGAGTGCGCCCCGAAATCTTGCCTTTGACAGATTCACGCTGACTGCGGTCCGACGTTGCGCGCGGCAGCATCGCGTATTCGCCGGTCACCCAGCCCAGGCCGGAGTCCTTCCGCCAGCGCGGGACGCCGGCAGTCAGGGATGCCACGCACAGGACGCGGGTGTTGCCTGATTCGATCAGTACGGAGCCTTCACCGGTCCCGGACCATCCGCGGGTCATGCGAACGGAACGAAGCTGGTCGAGTGCGCGCCCGTCGGCGCGAGTTTCTTCATTATTTTCAAGTGTCATAGTGACCACGGTAGTGCGAACCGTTACTGTGGTCATTATGGAACTCGATCTTCCACTGGCGCGCGGCGCACTCGACGCGATGACGACGATGCGCGAAAAAACCACCATCTCGCAGATTCTGAACGACGGTCCTGCCGCATTTCACGGCCTTGTCGACGGGGAAGTCAGCAATATTCGTCTCTTCTTCCTCGATTCGACAGGATCTGTCGGACTCATCCCATCAGGTGACGGACTTCACGTCTTCAGCGTGCCTGCCTCGTGCGCGTCCCTCTTCTCTTTCCCCATTGACGAGGGCGACGCTGCCCTGATCGGACGCACTGGCAACGGGGTTGCCTACATCGCCATTGCACTGCCCACAGGACAGGAAGATGCTCTTGAAGAAACGCTCGGCGAGAGTGGGCAATCAGAGGGCATTTGCGATCTGAGTTGGCACAGCGTGCGCCGCGTCGGGCACCTGCTGAGTGACGATGACAGTGCCATGACAACCGCCGCAAGCGCCCTGCTGTTCTGGCGCGCCGCCACCAGCTTTTGTGCCCGATGCGGCGCAGCGGTGCGGCCCACAGGCTGCGGCTGGACCGTCACATGCAGTCAGTGCGATCACATCGAATACCCGCGTCAGGATCCGGCAGTGATCGTCGCCATCGTTGACGACGATGAGCGATTGCTCCTGGCACACAATTCAGGATGGAAGACGGGGTACTACTCGTTGATCGCCGGCTTCATGGAAGCGGGTGAGGCACCCGAACGTGCAGTGGCGCGTGAAGTGCGTGAAGAAGTCGGACTGGATGTGAGGCAGGTTCGATATCAGGGTGCGCAGCCGTGGCCATTTCCGCGCTCGCTGATGCTGGGATTCACCGCTCATGTCACGGGCGGGCACGACAGTGAGCCGGACGTGCGTCCCGATGGCTCCGAAATAACGAATGCCGCGTTCTATTCGCGCGACGAGTTCGCTCAGTGTCTGCGCGATGGTCGGATCATCGCATCAGGGCCGACGGCGATTGCACACGGGCTGATCGAACAGTGGTTCGGTGGCCCGTACCTGCATCTGCAGCAGGGCACACGGTCCGCAGATGCACGTGCCCACTGAGACAATGCCTCTATGACAGACAGCATGATGGAAGCGGAGCAGCTTCTGGACGCCCTCGATGAGGATCAGCGGCGCGTTGCCCAACAGGTACGCGGCCCGATGGCTGTCCTCGCGGGGGCAGGAACAGGGAAAACTCGCGCAATCACGTACCGCATCGCATACGGTGCGGCCACCGGCGCGTACGATCCGGTGAGCGTCCTGGCCGTAACCTTCACACAGCGCGCTGCAGCCGAGATGCGTCAGCGACTGCGGGATCTGGGCGTGGCTGCGGCCCAGGCGCGCACTTTCCATTCCGCTGCGCTGCGCCAACTGACGTATTTTTGGGAAACAGGGTTTGGCGGTAGGCGCCCGGACTTGATCGAACACAAGGCATCACTGGTTGCGTCAGCTGCCGCGCGCTGTGGGATCAGGGCGGACAAGACCACGGTTCGTGACCTGGCGGCAGAAATTGAATGGTCAAAAGTCTCCATCGTAGATGCCGAACGCTATGCGCCAGTGGCGCGCAGACAGGGACGTATCCCCCCGGCAGGCCTGGAGCACTCAGAGTTCGCTCGCCTGTTTGACGCTTACGAGGAAGCGAAAATGGATCGCGCCGTCATCGACTTTGAGGACGTGCTGATTTTGATGTGCGGCCTGATGGAAACACGTGAGGATATTGCCCGGCATATCCGCTCTCAATACCGCAATTTTGTGGTCGATGAGTACCAGGACGTGTCCGCGCTGCAGCAGCGCCTCCTGGACCTGTGGCTGGGGGAGCGCCATGACGTGTGCGTGGTCGGTGATGTCGCTCAGACGATCTATTCCTTTGCCGGGGCAGACGCATCCTATTTGGCCAGGTTTGCGCAGCGCCATCCAGGGACGCGCGTAGTGGAACTGACCCGTGATTACCGCTCAACCCCTCAGATTGTGTCGATAGCGAACCGAGTGATGGAACGGGCTGGCAGGTCGCGACTCAGTGCAGGCACCGCAGCAAGTGGTGCTTCGGGTGACGGCTCAGGGGCCCGTCCCTCGACAGGAGCGATGGCCGGCGCCGTCCGCCTGGTGTCGCAGCGACCATCCGGTGCGGCAGTGGCGTTTCGGACGTATAGCGACGACATGGAGGAAGCTGCCGGTGTTGCGCAGCGCATCGCAGCGCTGGTCAAGTCCCGTGATGCCTCCTTGCATTCGTGTGCGATCCTGTACCGCACGAACTCGCAGTCAGAAGTTCTTGAAACGGCCTTGTCGCAGGCCGGATTGTCATTCGTTGTCCAGGGCGGCAAGCGCTTCTTCGAACGTGAGGAAATCAAGCGCGCAATGCTGGTGCTTCGGCGCGAGGCAACCGCGCTGCGCCGTCACGAGGATGGGGACACCACCGACGGTGCGGATGACGGCGCAGACAGGGCGCACGCCCCTGATTCTGTGGACGCAGGTGGCGACACCGGACTGGTTGATACGGTCAAAGAACAGCTCGCCCTGGTGGGGTGGAGCCCGGATGCTCCACAAAATGCCGGTGCTGAACGTGAACGGTGGGACAACCTCAATGCTCTGATCAGCCTGGCTGAAGAGCGCGCACACCTGACGTTGCCCAAATTCGTCGATGAGCTGGGGGAACGCTCTGTTGCTCAAGCTGCCCCCACAGTCGATGGCGTCACGCTGTCCACGCTGCATGCAGCGAAAGGACTGGAGTGGGACAACGTGTTCCTGGTCGGTGCCAGCGAAGGGTTGCTGCCGATCTCACTGGCCGCTACTGCGCAGGCACGGGAAGAAGAACGACGCCTGCTCTATGTCGGCTTGACGCGTGCGCGTGATCGCCTCGAAGTGTCGTGGTCGCGTTCCCGTGGCACTGGCCGCAGCCATAAGAACAGGTCACGCACATCGTTGCTCGATGGTATCTGGCCCAGGGAAGATGAATCTGCGCGCAGCGCCTCCCGTTCACGTGCGCGATCATCTCAGCCACGCCGCAAGGCTGACGATATGGAAGCCTTTGAACACGAGTTCGGGCCGCAGGCAGTGGCAGCATTCGAAGCGCTTAAACACTGGCGTCTTGAACAGGCCCACGCCCAGTCGAAACCAGCATTTACCGTCTTTGTCGATTCCACGCTGCGCGACATTGCGTCGGCTCGTCCCAAGACGCTGCGTCAGCTTGGAGTTATCCGAGGCGTGGGTCCTGTCAAACTTGATGCCTATGGCCCTCAGGTTCTGGCTATTCTGCGCGGTCTGGACGAAGCGGAGTCTGACGGGGCCTCGAAATAAGCAAGAAACCGACAGTGGGCGCGGATCCTGGGCGACCACACGATCTGGCACTTCACCACGTATCTTGCCGGGCGCGGCTCCAGAGCAGATTCACGAATAGGCGCGGATAGCGACCGGCTCGCGGGATGGAACGGCGTCTTCAAAGGGTGTGCCGTAAGCCCCGCACCCGCAGCGCTCATGTGGTGCGATCGCACTGAGCCTCACCTGCCCGTCGGAATCAACATGCGCGGTTAAGGCATCTGGCCCGCACATTTCGGACTCACCAAGTACCGAGTACCCCAACGTTCGGGCGACGGCCGTGGCCGCACACAACGCTGCCTGACACTCACATGCCGGTGGCAAGGGGCCAACTGGCCACTGTTCCATCTGCGTGGCCAGCAGCGGCCACGACGCATCAGTATCAACTAAAGCCAGTGCCGCACACTGCGCGCACGGGGTGTGCCCAGGTATCACCAACGGTCCGATGACTACGGAGCGTTCATGGCGCGTCATCACCAGGTGCTGCTGGTCATCAGCCAGTAAGAACCCGCACGCAGCCAGGTCAAAACTTCTGGGCCGAGACACCACCGTCAGATCACTGCGCGACAGGGAACCGACAAACACGTGTGGAAAACGCGCTCGGATCATCTCGCCTGCAGCGTACGCGCGGCACGTTGCGAACGTGTCGGCGGGCATCAGATCAGCGAACCTCCCGATCGATGGTCGCGGATCTCGAAACTCAAAACGTGAAAAACCGCTGCGTATCAGCAGTTCAACGAGGCGCACGCTCAGGGCATCCAGTCCGTCAATGCAGATCCCTTCACCCATGGCGGATGCCTCCCCCTCGTCAATGAGATGAGCCGCGCGCAAGCGGGAGACAAGAGGAAGCACGTGCGGCAGCATGCGGACAGGAGGGTCCTCAGGTGAGGAGGATGCGGCCTGCACGAGCCATTCACGTTGCGCGGATGTGACCTGGGTGAACACGACACACTTGGATGGATCTGAACCAATCTGAACGGTCGTCGGGTCGCGCCAAAGGACCGCTGTTCCTGGGATGATGCGCATACTGTCTCCTCGCATGTCATGGTGTCCTCATGGTCGGGACGGTCACCGGTAGTGCCAGTCCAGATTGTGACGCCCATGCATACCTGAAGTCAGCAGCAGTGCGAGATCTGTGGATAACCGCGGGGCGGCGGCTAGTCGCGTGAGTCGGAGCCGTCAGGATCCGTCGGGTCAGAGGTGTCAGTGTCTGACGGGTCAGCGTCGGGGCGGTCGGCCTCGTCGGATGCGCCGGTATCCGCCTGGCCGTCTGAATCAGGCTGATCGTCGGGGATCACACCGGCTTCGCGCAACGAATCCATCTCCGGATCGTCACTCGGGCTCAGACCCTCCGCCCATCCGAGCGTGCCATCCAACATGGCGCTCAACGCTTCATCAATGTCAGCCGATTCCTCGCGCTCGCGGGCACGTCGATCCAGGAACTCCGTCGGCTCGTCAAGATCCTGAGCGGTCGGAATCATGTCAGGATGGTGCCACAGTGCTTCGCGCGCCTCGGTGCCCTGAGCCTGCTCAACGATAGTGAACAGCTTCGCTGCACCGCGCGCGCGACGCGGACGCATGGTCAGGCCGATCAGCGACCCCAACATCTGCTCGGCGGGACCACCCGTTGCGCGCCGGCGACGCATCAATTCACGCAGGCGATCCGCATGAGGCAGATACGGAGCGACGGCGCGGGCAGTGGTCACCTCCACCCAGCCTTCGACCAAAGCCAACAGCGTTTCCAGGCGTTCGAGTGCTTCGGTCTGACGCTCAGTTGGCTCTGTGGCAAAAATCTGATCAGTCATCGACGTGCTAAAGGATGACGGGTCCGCCGGATCGATGTTGCGAGCCGCGTCAGCGATCGCGTCCGTGTCGATCGCAATCTCAGCAGAGTACTTTTCCACCGCGCGCACAAGATCAGAACCAAGCCACGGAACGGATGCGAAAAGACGCTGGTGAGCGCATTCGCGCACGGCGAGGAACTGCTGGACTTCCTCACGCGGCATTTCCAGATCCTTGGTGAATTCGTGAATATTGCCAACGACGAGTGCGGTCTGATCCAGGCCCGCCAATGGAATACCCACATCGGTTGAACTCAGTGCTTCGCCGGCCAAGCCTCCCAGTGCCTGACCGATCTGCATGGCGAAGACCATCGCCGCCAGTTTCGGCATCATCTCACTGGTACGCCCGGCCAGTTCTCCAATACCTTCGGGCATTCCGGGCATGTGGAGCTGCGCCATCATCTGCGAATCACCGAACTGTTCCTGCATGGCCTCGACCAGTGCGCGAGACACATTCGACGCGACCGGTTCGCACATGCGTTTCCACATGTCGAGCGTGTGATCAATCCAGTCGACACGCGTCCACGCCTGCCGGTCGCCGCCGCGGTGCGTAAAAGACGTCACCGGGTCAAGCCACAAGTCGGCAACCGTCATCGCTTCACGTGCCTGCGCAGCTTCAGTTGCCGTCACGCTGGGTGACTGACCAAAAGTACTCTGACGTGCCAGATCGGAGGCAACTGACCAATTGACTGGGCCTGACGTCGTGTTCATCAGCGCGTTGAACTGACTCATCATCGCCTGCAGCTGGCCAGGATTACTCATGAAAGACGGCATCTTCGATGAGTCAAACCCCTGCTCGCGCATAGCGCGTGCGGCCTCCTCGCCGGCATCTTCACCAAGCAGGCGGCGCAAAATTTCTTCCAACGGGTCGGGGGCAGAGTCATCCGGGCGGTCAGTTTCATCGCTCATGCCCTGAGCCTACTCGTTCAGATGCCCCAGCGGAACACGGGCGCGATGCGTGCGCTGTCAGCGGAAAAGCAGGGGAGCTACGTATCGATTGATGCCGGGCGCCCGACAATATGTCACGATTGAATCGTGCACATTCAACGCAATGACTCATCTGCCGACTTTGAGACGACACCGGGCGACACAGGAAACCGGCCCGAAGAAGCACTGAAAGACAGCGCCGAGACGGCGAACACTGCGCGTGAAGTGACAGCTGCAGATGCTGAAAACGACGAGAACCGGCAGCCGGGTGCGACCGACAAGAAACCCCACGGTCTGCTGCGAAACCTGTGGTGGATAGTGCCGGGCATCGTCTTTCCGATCGTGTGCGCCCTCATCACCCTGATCCCGGTGCCCTATGTGGTCAATGCCCCTGGTCCCACAGTCAACATTCTCGGAACTCACGAGGGCGCCCCTACCATTCAGATCAGTGGAAATGATCCGAAAACGGGCAAACCTGTCGAACTGGATCCCGTGCACGAAACTGAACAAGACGACGGTGACCAGACCGGGCAGTTACGTATGGTCACGGTCCTTCAACGCGGCGGACCGGGAAACAGTCTGGCAACGCTCGATCTGATTCGGGCATGGTTCTCCGGTCACGACGAAATCATTCCGTACCGGGAGGTTTTCCCTCCGGACGTGACCAGCGAAGAGGCCAAGGAAGCCGCTCAGATGCAGATGAAATCATCGGAATCAGCAGCGTCCGTGGTTGCCCTCGAGCATCTGGGATGGGACGTGCCCGCTGACGTGCAAGTTGAGGGCGCCGTTCCCGGATCAGACGCTGTAGGCAAGGTGGAGCAAGGTGACCAGATCGTGTCCATCACCACGCCAGATGGCACAGTGCATCCAGTTGATTCGGGATCTGTCCCATTTGCGCTGATGCGGACAGTTCCGCCCGACTCGCAGGTGACGCTCACGGTTGTGCGTAACGGGAAAACGATCGATATCCCGATCGTATCCAGCAAGAAAGCGCTGCCGGATCCTGACTCTGAAGAAGCCACCTCGTCATCGCTGCTTGGCGTGTACCTGTCTGTTCATCCGCAGCTCCCACTCGATATCGACATCACGCTTCAGGATGTGGGCGGTCCTTCGGCAGGAATGATGTTTGCACTGGGAATCTATGACCGGCTGACCCCGGGAGACCTGACCGGGGGAGTGATAATCGCCGGCACCGGAGCCTTGTCATTTGACGGCCAGGTGGAGCCGATCGGCGGCATCCAGCAGAAAATGGTGGGCGCGAACAACGACGGTGCTCAGTGGTTCCTGGCCCCCGGCACCAACTGTGACGAGGTAGTGGGGCATATTCCCGACGGACTGAACGTGACGCGCGTGGATACGTTCGACGATGCGCTCACCGCCGTCACGGCAATTGCGGCTGGAACAACGGATTCGTTGCCCACCTGCGAAGCCAGGTAACAGCGCGCAGGTTCCCTCGTCACTTCGCTATAGGCGCCGTGACACGCCACAACATGACGAGCTGCGCAGGTTCCCTCGTCAATCCTGACCGTCGTCACTCAAGGACGCGAGCAGTGCCTGCGACAGGCTCGGAACCAGATCCTCACCCACCGCAACCGCTTCATCCGTGTCGAAGGTACGCGTGCGCACCGCAGACCACGTCAGCCCCGTTCGCATCGCACCGACGACCAGGCGCACCTCCGTGCGAGACGGGTGCTCCGCGATGAACGCCAACGCCTCATCGGGATCATCAGGCGCCGCAGCCTCCACCTCAGGGGGCACCACGATGCGTTCAACGCTCAGAGCTGCGCCCGCAACGGAGCGCGGCCATGCCAACTGTGCCAGCACCGATTCCAGATCGTCAGAGTCGAGCGGCTCCTGAGCGATGGCAGACAGGTGTTCAGAGGAACCATCCCACCCACTCTTGAGCTGCTCGACCACGTCAGCTGGCATGGCGGGTTCATCTATAAGCTGACGCGTGGGGACCAGGGCGTACAGCATCGGCGGGCGGTCCCACCCCAGGCGCGCAGCAGCCCGCTCAATTTCACGCACACACGCCGCGAGGGCGCGTTGAGCAGGAGACAGGTCACGGTCACGTTCAGCTTCAGTCATGGTCTTATCGTGGCACGAGGGCGGCCCGGATGCGAGGAACGACCAAGCTTGAGGCGCCTAATAACGGTAGAATGGACAGCACATGCGGAAATCGAGTAAGAGAGGATGACGCGGTGAGCGCCTTCCCGACTAGCAGGTCCAGCTCCGGTGATTCGAAGCCTTCGGACGGAAACGGGCCATTTGATACCAGCGAGATCCTGTCTGCGCTGTTCGGCCAGCAAGCCGGCTCAGCAGCCGGACGATTCAAGGGGACAGGCCCCTTCCGTCAGCGTGCCGAAGACGGTGATGACGGTTCAGGCGACTCCGGATCAGGAGACGGCGGCGGTCGCGGTTCAGGTGGCGGACGCGGCTCAGGTGGCGGCTCCCCCAGCTCATCATCCGGTAAGAGGCGCTTCGGTCCGCTGGCGACGACTCTCGCGATCCTGGCTGCCATTTTTGTGATCGTCTACGCTGCGTCATCATTTTGGACGGAGATCCTCTGGTTCAGCCAGATGAAGTCTACGCGCATCCTGTGGACCCGGTGGGGAACGATGGCGGGCCTGTTCGTCCTCGGTTTCGCCATCATCTTCGCTGCGATCTCGGCGGCGGTTCAGATTGCGTACCGTCACCGCAGCGATTCCAGTCGAGGTGACGAGGGAGCCAACCTGCGGCACTATCGCGACACCATCGAACCGATGCGCAAACTCGTTTTCTGGGGAGTCCCGGCGCTCATCGCGCTCATCAACGCCGGACGACTGTCCTCGCAGTGGGACACGTTCCTGATGTTCTTCAAACGTCAGCCCTTCGGCAAGTCTGAGCCGATCTTCGGAATCGACAACTCGTTCTTCGTTTTCACGCTGCCTTTCTTCCAGGCAATCGTCTCATTCTTCATGTCAGTGACAATCTGGTCGCTGATCGCCGCGGTGGTCGTGCACTACCTGTACGGCTCGTTAGCCCTGAGCCCGCGCCCGCATGCCACAAAATCCGCACGCATCCACCTCGGTGTCATGGCAGCAATCATTTCCTTGCTTTTCGGCCTGAACTACTGGCTGGGTCGCTACGGTCTGCTGACCAAGATGGGTGAGCCAACCGACGGCGCGCTCTACACCGACATCAACGCTCAGTTGCCCGCCCAGTCCATCCTCGCCGTTATTTCCGTGCTGGTGGCAGTCCTCTTCCTGGTCGCCGCATTCAAGGGAACGTGGCGTCTGCCCCTGACGGGGGTGGTGGTCACAGTGGTGTCCGCCCTCGTCATCGGGATGGCGTACCCGGCTCTGATTCAGCGCCTCTACGTCACGCCGAACGCCCGAAACGCAGAGGCTCCTTACATTCAGCACAACATCGATGCGACGCTGGAAGCCTACGGGTTGAACGACCTCGAGTTCCAAAGCTACGAGGCGCGCACCACCGCTGCGCCCGGGCAGTTGCGCGAGGACACGGAATCAACCTCGCAGATCCGACTCCTGGACCCGCAGGTCATCACCCCCACCGTCACCCAGCTGCAGCAGTCGCGCCCGTACTACGACTTCGGATCGGGCATGGCCGTGGACCGTTACGTGGTTGACGGCGAGCGCCGCGACACGGTAATCGCCATGCGTGAGCTCAATCTTGAGGGCCTGTCATCTGAGCAGCAAACATGGGTGAACCGCCATACGGTCTACACGCACGGGTTTGGTGTTGTGGCCGCATACGGTAACCAGGTCACCACGGATGGCCTGCCTGCGTACTGGGAAAAGTCCATTCCGTCTGAAGGCGAAATGGGAGACTACGAACCGCGCATCTACTTCTCGCCCTCGTCTCCGAACTATTCGATTGTGGGCGCACCTGAAGGCGCTGAGCCGCAGGAACTGGACTACCCCGATGACACGGCGGCGTCCGGCCAGGTGCGCTACACCTTCCAGGGCGATGGCGGCCCCTCGGTCGGTAACCTGTGGAACAAGTTGCTGTATTCGATCAAGTTTGGCTCCTACGACATTTTCTTCTCCTCGCAAACCAACTCGCAGTCACAGATTCTGTACGATCGTGATCCGCTGACTCGTGTGGCCAAGGTTGCGCCGTACCTGACGCTGGAGCAAAAGCCTTATCCGGCAGTTGTCGACATGGACGATGATCCGTCTACGCCGAAGCGTCTGGTGTGGGTCGTTGACGCGTACACAACGTCAAACGCCTACCCGTATTCGGCGCACCAGCAGCTGGATCAGTCGACAGTGGATTCGCTGTCCTCCGACGCCAGCCAGTTCGTCAGCGCCGGTAACACGGTCAACTACATGCGTAACTCCGTCAAGGCTGTTGTCGACGCATATGACGGGCACGTGCGCCTGTTCCAGTGGGACAACGACGATCCGGTTTTGAAGACCTGGATGGGTGTCTACCCGAACACAGTGGAGCCGTTGTCTGAGATTTCCGGTGATCTGATGGCGCACCTGCGCTACCCGGAGGATCTGTTCAAGGTGCAGCGCGACCTGTTGACCTCGTACCACGTGACCGAGGCTGCCCAGTACTACACCGGTGGTGACCTATGGAGGCTGGCGCAGGAAACGTCAACGGCCGCGCTGGCGAGCGCTCAGCAGCAGGGTGTGGAGGGTATCCAGCAGCCCGGACAGTCCACTCCTCAGATCCCGCAACCGCCGTACTACCTGACCATGCAGATGCCTGGGCAGGAAAGCGCAGAGTTCTCGCTGACATCGGTATTCGTGCCGGGCGGTGCGTCCAAGCGTGAAGCTATGGCAGGCTTCCTTGCGGTTGATTCGGAGACGGGCAATGAGCCGGGCAAGGTGCGTGAGGGGTACGGCAAGCTTCGACTGATCGCGTTGCCGTCTGACCTGACGGTGCCTGGCCCCGGTCAGGTTCAGAACGCCTATGACTCGAACCAGCAGATCGGTTCGCAGTTGAACCTGCTGAACCAGTCGGATTCGACGGTTATCCGCGGCAACCTGCTGACACTGCCTGTTGGCGGCGGTTTGCTGTACGTCCAGCCTGTCTACGTTCAAGGTAAGGGCACGGCCTCGTATCCGGTGCTGCGCATGGTGCTGACAGCGTTCGGTAACCAGGTCGGGTTTGCGCCCACGCTGCAGGAATCGCTCGATCAGACCTTTGGTGGTGATTCAGCGGCGACAGTTGCTGACGAGGTTGGAAGTTCGGGCGACGAGGGAGACTCCACTTCTCCCGCTGTTCAAAGTGCGCAGGAGAAACTCAATGCTGCGCTTGTTCAGGCATCCCAAGCCATGCAAGAAGCCGATGCGGCGATGAAGGCCGGTGATTGGGCTGCCTACGGTACGGCTCAGAAGAAGCTGGACACTGCGCTGACGAACGCGTTGAACGCTCAAGCTGAGATGGGTGAGGACGTCAGCGGTGCTGCGGTGCCGGGACTGGGAGGAGCCGATGGCGCTCAGTCGGGCGCGACGAACAGTCTGACCGGAGACTCGCAAAGCGATGACGGGGGTGGAAACGGCTAGGGAGGCAATCGCGCGGGCTGACCTGCCTGACCGGTAGGCCGGACAGTCGAACCCGTAGCGGAAGGCACGCACCAGTGGCGGCTTGCAGGAAGGTTGTCAGACCTGAAGCGAGCCGCCACTGGCATATCTGACGCCATGTCTTCTTCTTGCTCGACATCTTGTGCGCTGCCACAAGACTTCCTGGAAGGCGAGGCAGTTGACAGATGCGCAGTCCTGTCATGATGCATCTCACCGCTGCAGCTCTTGCCGGGCTGGAAGCGCCCTATTACAGTAGAAGACACAAGGAAATACAGACGCGGGGTGGAGCAGTTCGGTAGCTCGCCGGGCTCATAACCCGGAGGTCGGAGGTTCAAATCCTTCCCCCGCTACCAATCGAGACTCTTGATCAGCATTCACGCTGATCAAGAGTTTTTTGTTGCCGGCCGCGCTCTGGGGGCAGATGCGATCCTGCGGCCCCTGATCCGCCTCCGATCCGGGCATTAACCCCGATCCGGCCTGCGAGGTCCCGAGACTCTGAAGGTGTCCCTTCAACGGCAGGCGTCAGCAGACGTCAACGAGTCAAGGTAGGAGTCAACCGGTCAAGGTAAGAGAGCTGGTATGGTGCGTCTCGGCATGTGAGAACCGCATGATCATGCGGAAAAGTCGCTGTCCTCTCTGCGCCGTTGATGTATCGATGGCGCTTCTACCTTGACCGGTTGACGATCGGAGGGGTTAATTACCGTGACTGGTTGACGATCTGGCGAAATCCAAGGCTTTTGCCTACCCTAGATGCACCTTGAAAGGCCGCGTTGGTGTTTGCGTGGGCAGTAGTCGATTCCGATCCAGCGGTAGGCGACTTACCGGCGGGCACCTCGGGTCTGATCCATGGACTGCAGTGTGGCACCGGCTTGGCCCTGAGGAATCGGTGAGACAACAACTGCCGTTCCATACACGCAAACCTCCGTCATTTGCTCGGCAAGCTCGCCGGTGTCGAAGCGCATCGCGATGACCACGTTGGCTCCTCTGCGGGCAGCCTGATCCACCATGCGTGACATCACCTGTTCGCGCGAGTCGATCATGATGCGGGTGTACTCCGGGATTTCGCCTCCGCCGATGGTGCGGAACGAAGCAGTAAAGGTCTGGCCTATACTCGCGGAGCGAACCGTCAGGCCCATCACTTCTCCCAGAACCGCATCGATTTGGTACCCGGGAATGTCATTTGTTGTTACAACGATCATTTGAAATACAGTAAAACACTCCGGGCGATAACGGTATACCTCAGGGGGGGATTCCGCGGCCACTTCTCCTGACGGCTACGTCATCTGGCAGGGCGGCTGTTAGCGCACTGCGCCAGGTGAGAATCAGATCAGTCGAACTGCGGGCCGGTTGTGCGCGTGCGCTTCAACTCGAAGAATCCGGGCGTACGTGCCAGAGCAACGCAGCCGTCCCAAAGATCCAGTGCCGCCTGACCATGCGGAGCAGGAGAGATCACCGGCCCAAAGAACGCGACACCGTCAAACGCGATGATGGGAACGCCAACCTCGTCACCGACCAACTCCAACGCATGCGCTACAGAGGAACGCAGTGCCTCGTCCGATGACTCCACACCGTTGGTGATAGCCTCGGGAAATCCGGCTGCCTTCACCGCGTCGGCGATGACATCACTTCCCAACTCTTTTGACTGATTATGCAGGCGCGTACCTACCTCGGTGTAGAGGGAGGCTACAGCCTCACTGCCGTGAGTGTCCGCGACCTTCTGAAACAATAACGACAGGCCGCGCCCCTGCTCGACATGTGCACGATACTCCGCATCAATGTCCTTGCCTTCATTCAGAATCGCCAGAGAGAACGGGTGCCATGTCACTTCAAAATCGCGTGCGCGAGCCACTTCTTCGACCCAGCGAGACGTGATCCACGTCCACGGGCATGTTGCATCGAACCAAAAATCTACGTGAGTACTCATATGTCTATCGTGGCGTATAAACCACGATCGCGCATTGCATTCTTGAAGGAAGGCCCGCTCTTCGCGCTGATTTCGCGAGGCGAGTCGCGCTTTACGGCATTCTCACAGGTAAGTAGTGCACACTGAGCCTGTGAATCTCATGAGTGGTTGGGTCGTCCTATTTGCCGGAGTACTGGCGCTGTGCGCACTTATTGGCACGTCCACGCTTTTGCGCCCTGCCGGACATCTTTCGCCCAATCGCGAGGGAGCGCGCACGTCGTTCATACGTATCCTCAGACGCCAGATGACAGCTTTTGTCGCCCTGTGCATTACGACGAGTCTCATGTGCACCACATTCGCTTTGCTGGCCAACCGCACCATGTCATTCCTTCGTACTCCTTCTGAGGTTGTGGGATTGGTCAAGAATGCGCTCGGTGCAGGCGACACTCGCGTATCAGCGTTTGCGCCACCCAGACAAGGCGAACAGGACCAACGCGTCGATCCACCGGAACTCGCCTACGACGCGCAGCTGCACGTATGGCGAGGAACGCTGAGCGGCGCGCAGTCCGGCTTGACGCGCGAAGTTGCCGTCTGGGCGCCACCCGGCTACGCTCCGGTCGGAGCGATACCTACTGCCTCCCAGAGTGACAGCGCCGACACGCCTATCCCGCTTTCGCGGGCCATCGTGCTTTATCACGGGTACGTGGGAACAGCGATTGGCACAGTTCAGTCACTCGAACTCACCGAACGCATAGCACCACTGGTCGAACGAGGCGAGATTCCTCCAACGCTGCTGATCTTCCCTGACCTGTCAATGGGCGGGGCAGAGCCGGACTGCGTTGACGTTGACGGGCACCCCAAAACTGAAACCTTCGTTGTCACTGATCTAGTCCCAGCGATCCGCGCAGCATTCCCAAGTATTCCGTATGATCCCGACCATTGGGCCGTAGGCGGATTTTCATCAGGCGCATACTGTGCGCCTGTTATACATGTGCGCCACCGTGACGTCTTTGGGACAGCTGTGGCGATGGGCGGGTACGATACTCCAGAATTAGGCGCTCTGAAAAATGCCGATCAGGCGACAAGGGACGCATTCACCATTTCACACTTGCTCGCTCAGCCGCATGATGTGCCCCTCAGAGTCCTCGCGATGGGCGTATATGCGGACAGGGATGCCATGACTTTTGGCACTGCCTTGCAGAAACTGGCGCGCACACAACCTAACGATACCTTCGTATCGGTCATGAAGTCCGAGGGAGCCCACGGCTGGACAACATGGCGCGAGGATCTGCCCTCAGCGTTGAAATGGTGGAGCGGTAGGGAAGTGCAGTCGGACGCTCCGACAGCCCCGCCATGGTGGCAGATCACCCAAACTGTGCCGCTGATCGGGAGCTTTAGCGCGTGGGGGATTGCCATGGCGACATCCCTGATGCGTGTGCGGATGAGGATGCGTACCGGACGGGTGCGGCGCGCTGTGACGGACTTTTTCCTCGCGGCACTCACCTGCATACTCGGGGCGCTTGTAGCGCTCCTCTTGGTCAATAACTCCGAGGTTTTCTTCTACTCGTGGGATGATCTGTGGACGAATTTCCTCAACTTCCTGCACTAGCCTGTGATCAGCTGAACCACTCCTTGACCGCGGCGAGTATCTCACGGTCGAACGCGTCATCACTGTGACGGTCGTGGATCCACGACACGAAGCTGCCCGACACAAGCTCATCGAGCTGCGCACGACACCGATCAGTTTCCGTCAATGCCCGGCGCAGCAAGTCAGCGGCCGCATCCTCGTCACCATCGGGATACATGAAGGGATACCCGTCCGGCAGCAAAGCCCTGGCCCACGGAAGATCCGGGAAAATACCGATCGCTCCGGCACCCATCGCCTCCACATAGGACAGGCCGTAGGATTCCTCGCTGGCGGTCGCCACAAACGCCGTCGTGTGCGACAGCGCCTGCCAGTATGACGCGCGCGAGGCAGTCAGCGGCCCCACCCAGATCCACGGCAGCTGTGAATACTCCATCGCCTTCTCAGAAACCAGGTGCGACTCGTGCAGCCGCATCTCCACACGCAGATCCGTGTCTTCCTGCACGGCGGACACAATATCCATGAACATGTCAGGGCGCTTGCGGTTGGCAAGGTAGATTGCCGGATACAACACCACGGGCGTGTCAGGTTCGTGACGCGGCTGCACATGCTCCAGGCGGAATCCCAGGTTCACCCACGACAACTCAGCCTTCTGAGCTAACGGTTGAACGGTCCACCGTTCCACAACTTCACGTACTTCAGCCGCTGTGCGTTCCGAGTTTGCGAACGTGGGGAACAGAGCGCACGACAACGCGAGGGCACACACCTGGACATGCTGTTCAAGCGTGTTAACCGGGAACCACACGAAGTTCATGATCTTCGGAATATTGCCGCCCGAGGCATGGTAGACGGTGTTCCATGTGCCCAGTGAGTCCACCACATCCATATTGATGATGACCGTGTCATCGGGATTGATTGATTCGATCGGCATCACGGTGAAACCCTTGCAGCGCCGTGCCACAGGGCCGATGATGCTGGAATCGGGGAAGATGCGCAGGATTCGCCTCACCAAAGTGGCACCGGCGTCATGACCGGTGACTCGGCCGCCCTCGTCAATGAGGGTCGCATCGCGTTTGATGGCAATTCTCATCGCTGTGCTCCAATCTGAGATGCAGGGGAATCAGCAGGGGAGTCCTCGCCGTCGGCCGGATCCTCCATCGGCGCCTGTATGCGCATGTGGTAGAAGGAGCGGTAGACGAAGAACGCGGACACCAGTGCGAAAATGACGGCCAGCGTGTAGACGAGGGCGCTCAATCCCTGTCCAGTCAGTGACACTGCCAGTTCCACTGCCAGCAGACCGAACAGCGTGGTGAACTTGATGATCGGATTCAGGGCAACGGAGGACGTGTCCTTGAACGGGTCGCCGACCGTGTCACCCACGATCGTCGCGTCATGCAGAGCGGTTCCCTTGGCGTGCAGGTCGACCTCGACAATCTTTTTCGCGTTATCCCACGCACCACCGGCGTTCGCCATGTAAATAGCCTGGTACAGGCCGAAGATGGCGATCGAAATGAGGTAGCCGATGAAGAAGTACGGCTCAACGAATGCGAATGACAGAGTGGCGAAGAAAACCGCCAGGAAAATCGTCAACATGCCTTGTTGCGCGTACTGTGTGCAGATCTCCACTACGCGGGTCGAATCCTTTTCGGAGGCTCGCTCCGTGTCATCGTCCAGTTTGATGGACGTCTTAATGAACTCGACGGCACGGTAGGCACCTGTGGTGACTGCCTGAATCGATGCGCCGGAGAACCAGAAGATCACCGCCCCACCCATAATCAGGCCCAGCAGGAACGGAGCGTGCAGGATCGACAGATAGTTCAGACCTTCTTCGAGGCGATTCGTCAAACCGATGATGATCGAGAAAATCATCGTCGTCGCACCTACAACAGCGGTGCCGATGAGGACCGGCTTCGCAGTGGCCTTGAAAGTGTTGCCCGCGCCGTCGTTTTCTTCCAGCATGAGTTTGGCGTTATCCCACTGCGGAGCGAAACCGTCGGAACGCTGAACCTCCTCGTCAATACCGTCGATTGCTTCAATGCGGGAAAGCTCGTAGACAGATTGCGCGTTGTCGGTCACAGGGCCGTACGAGTCGACTGCGATCGTCACTGGCCCCATTCCCAGGAAACCGAAGGCCACCAGGCCAAAGGCGAAGACAGCAGGTGCCAGCATGTAGTCGCCCAGTGTGACCTCGGAAATCAGGAACGCGCCACCCATCAGGCCAACAATCGTGATGCCCAGCCAGTAGGCGGAAAAGTTGCCGGCGACCACGCCTGACAGAATGTTCAGCGATGCTCCGCCCTGGCGTGAACTCTTCACCGTTTCGCGCACGTGGCGCGACTTTGTGGAGGTGAAGACTTTTACCAGTTCGGGGATGAGTGCGCCAGCCAACGTGCCGCACGTGACGATCGTGGCCAGTTCGATCCACAGGGCGCCGCCTTGCGGTGCGAGGACCAGCCACGACATCAGGTACGTTGCAGCGATGCAGATAATCGAGGTGAACCACACCAGCGAGCTCAACGGGGCCTCAAAGTTCATTGTTGTGGCATCGCTGTATCGCGACGCCACGATGCGCGCGTTGATCGCGTAGGCAAGAGCCGAAGCCAGAATCATGGCGACACGCACGGAGAACACCCACACCAGCAGCGTTGCCTGAAGGACGGGGTCATTGACGGCCAGGATAATGAACGTCACCAGAGCCACGCCTGTCACACCGTAGGTTTCAAAACCATCAGCGGACGGTCCTACCGAGTCGCCTGCATTATCGCCCGTGCAGTCAGCGATAACACCGGGGTTGCGCGGGTCGTCCTCGTCAATTTTGAACACGATCTTCATCAGATCCGCGCCGATGTCGGCAATCTTTGTGAAGATGCCGCCGGCTATACGCAGGGCCGAGGCTCCCAGAGACTCACCGATGGCGAAGCCGATGAAGCAGGCGCCTGCGACGTCATTGGGCAGGAAC
The DNA here is from genome assembly GCF_030212035.1 of Pauljensenia sp. UMB10120. Classification (NCBI taxonomy): domain Bacteria; kingdom Bacillati; phylum Actinomycetota; class Actinomycetes; order Actinomycetales; family Actinomycetaceae; genus Pauljensenia; species Pauljensenia sp. UMB10120. Next base: position 68,939 of record NZ_JASODH010000009.1, read on the forward strand.
AACAGGATGATCAGCATCATCAGAAGTTCGAGGGAAATGAGGACCATTCCAATCGACATGCCGGACTTCATGGGGGTTTTATGGATCGGCAGCGGTTTGCCCCGCAAGGAGGCGTAGGCGGTGCGCGCGTTGGCGAACGTGTTGACGCGGATACCGAACCACGCCACGGAGTAGGAGCCAGCCATTCCCAGAAGCGAAAATGCGACCACAATGAGCATCTTCCCCCACGGGAAGCCGACCAGAACCTTGTAGTAGATGACGATAACTGCGGTGATGAAGACCCACAGAATCAGCAGGAAACGTCCCTGTTTCTTCAGGTAGGCCTGGCATGTTGCGTAGATCAGCTCCGCGACCTCCAACATGGAGGCGTGTACCGGCATCTTCTTGAGCTGCACGTAGGTGGCGAGGCCGAATCCCAGTCCAAGCAGGCAGACGATCAGGCCGATAATCAGCAGAGTCTGTCCCGAAAATCCACCGATGACAGTGACTTGTGACAGGTCAGGGAGCACGAGGTTTGCTTCACCGCCGTGCACGTTTGATGACGGGTCTTCGACGGCGGGAAGGGGTCTGGCGAATCCGCACAGCAGCAGTGCGAACGGCAATGCACCCAGCGCACCCAGGAATGTACGGCGCGAGCGCGGCGGCGTGGGCGAGACGGAGCACACGGCGCTGTGACGCGAGCGAAGTGAAGTGAGGGGAGGCCATATGGGGGTATGAGTGATGCGTGTCATCGGTCCTCGATTTACAGGTAGAGCATCATTGCTGTACTTGTCACCCTAGACATTTGTTGCTCACCCCGTTCGCAAACAATGCGGCCAATGTCACACGACGATTGGAAGAATGTGAGCCAGGTCATTATGAGGGTTGTCTGCTGGGTCCTTGGTCCCATTTGAGTGCGGAGTGGCTGGTGAGAGACCTATGGGCTCCAGATGCACACGGTGGTTCGTACAGTGAAGCCATGAATATATGGATGGTTGTGGTACCCCTTCTCGCACTGGTGGTGGGCCTCGTTTCAGGGTGGTTTGCCGGGGTCAACCTGGGGGCGGGGCGTGCGCTCGATTCGCTGCGTATACGCGTATCGCAGGCTGAACATGAGCGTGATATGCGTGGTGAGCAGACACGAGCCGTTCATGACCAGCTTCGTCAGCGCCTGGAAGAGGCGCATGAACAGCTCGCCGATGAGCGCGAACGATCCGAGCGCATGCGCGTGGAATATGAAGACCGCCTGGCAGATCAGGCTCAACGCAGCCTGGGGCAGCAAAAAGAACGCGCACGGATTATGGAGGCGCTGGTACCTGTCAGCGACATGTTGACGAAAATGACGCATTCCATGTCGGCGATGGAACGATCCAGAGCTGAGGAGTACGGGGTTATCCGCGCGCAGCTTGAAGCATCGACCACGATCGGCGAGCAATTACGGGTGACCACCTCTCAGCTGCATGACGTCATGGGTTCGACGTCTGTGCGCGGCCAGTGGGGCGAGATCCAGCTGCGACGCCTCGTTGACATGTGTGGCTTGATGGAACACGTTGATTTCGATGAACAGGATACGCAGCGCTGTGAGCGAAACAGCGGAGAGGCATCGGGGCGTCAGCGGCCCGACATGGTGGTGCACTTGCCGCAAGGGCGCACATTGATCATCGACTCCAAAGTGCCCTTCGACGCGTACATGAAGGCATGCGATATTCCCGACTCGGCAGGGGAGAGAGAAGCAGAACAGAAGAAGAAACTGCTTGCCCAGCATGTTCGAGCCGTGCGGTCCCACGTGGACACACTGTCGAAGAAAGAGTATTGGAAGAGGTACGAGCAGTCACCTGACCTGGTCATTGCCTTCATTCCCCTCGAATCCCTGCTGTCAGCCGCGCTGCGCGAAGATCCGCAGCTGCTGGAATACGCCTTTTCGCGAGGTGTGGCTTTGGCGTCTCCCAGCGCACTGTGGGCGTGCCTGAAGGCAGTGGCATATACGTGGCGCGAAGAATCAGCCGTTGCGCAGGTTCGCGAGTTCTACGCTCTGGCCAGCGAACTGTATTCGCGCTTGTGCACCCTCGCAGACCATGCTGAGCTTGTTCGAAAGACGATTGATGATCTGACTGAACGGTGGAACAGATTCGTCGGCTCGTTGGAAACGCGGGTGCTGGTCAGTGCCCGCAAAATGTCCCAATTGGATGAATCACATGTCATCGCGCACATCGAACCAGTAGAGAAGAAAGCGCGCAGCTTGCGGATCAGTGATCAGCTCAGCGGTGAGAAGGGCGAACAAATGTCGTGATTCTCCACCGAGCGTCACCTGACACGTCTCGCCACGACGAATCGGACCGATCAGGATCCACGTGCCAATGCTCGGGATCGACGTGCGGCGCGTACACCAGCGGCGTGTTCTGCCCGCTGAGCGGGCGCACATCCAGATCAAGGTCTGTTACGACCAGTTCATCCACCCGATCCATCGTCTGCTCATAGATCTGGGCCCCGCCGGTAATCCACACCACGGGAGCTGGGTCCCTATCCATGTCGGGTGTCGTCGCAGTGCTGGCGGTGATGGCTGCTCGCTGGTCACGGTGATCCGCCAGGTGAGCGGTTGCGACCTCGAGCGCCTCATCCAGGTTGGCAACGACCAGTGCCCCGGGGGTCTCGTAGTCGCGCTGGCGCGTCATGACGATGTTGGTGCGTCCAGGCAATGGCTGACCGCCCAGAGCCTCGTAGGAAGAGCGCCCCATGATGATCGGGTAGCCCAGCGTCATCTGTTTGAAATGCGCAAAATCAGCCGGAACATGCCACAGCATCGATGTGCCAGTTCCCAAGATGCCGTTTCGATCCTGCGCCCAAATCGACGCCAGCGTGAAATTGGGGCGCGCCACAAGTGTGCTCATACGGCGACTGATGCCTTGATCGTCGGATGGTGCTGATAATTGTCGATGTGCACATCATCAAAGTCATACTCGAACAACGAGGGTGCCTGATCCAACGTGAGCGTCGGGAACGGATACGGATCCCGTGAGAGCTGCTCGGTGACCTGGTCGACGTGATTGTTGTAAATGTGGCAATCTCCACCCGTCCAGATGAAGTCGCCCACTTCAAGCCCAGCCTGCTGGGCAAACATATGTGTCAACAGGGAATATGAGGCGATATTGAAGGGGACGCCCAGGAACAGATCCGCGCTGCGCTGATACAGCTGCAGGCTGAGACGCCCATCGGCCACGTAGAGCTGGAAAAGAGCGTGGCACGGTTCCAACGCCATATACTCCAGGTCGCCCACGTTCCACGCGGACACAATCATGCGTCGTGAGTCCGGATTTGTGCGCAAGGTGTCCATGACGTGCGAAATCTGGTCGAAGGTTCGGCCCCCCTCCGCATGCCACGAGCGCCACTGGACACCGTAAACAGGTCCCAAATCCCCCTGATCGTCGGCCCACTCGTTCCAGATGCGGATACCGTGATCCTGCAGCCACTTCACATTCGAATCGCCTCGCAGGAACCATAAGAGCTCACCCACAACCGACTTCATGTGGACGCGTTTCGTCGTAATCAGTGGGAACCCCTGGGACAGGGGATAGCGCAGCTGCGCGCCGAAAACGGAGCGGGTGCCTGTGCCGGTGCGGTCAGCCTTGGAAACGCCTTCGTTCATGACGCGCGTCAGCAAATCCTCGTACTGGCGATCCGCGCCCACAGGTGTCTCACGCCCTTCAGATGTCTGAGTCATCAATCGTCGCTCACTTCTTCATTTGGCTTGATCGTATTATTCCTCATCAGGTAGGACGATCGCCTCGTACAGTTCATCATCTGCGGCAGGATCCTCAACCGGCTGCACATCGATCACAACGTCTTCAACGTTTTCCGAAGGTGCGGGTCCCAGCGCTGTCTGCACGCCCTCAACGACAGACTTGGCCATCGAGCGGCCCAACTGCCAGCCCACAACAGCTCCCACACCGAAGGGCAGCAGGCGTCCCAGTGTTGTGGTTGCAGCTTTCGAAACTGCCTTCTTGCGCAGCCACTTGGACAACAGACGGTTGAACTGCTGGGCGGTGCCCGTGCGAATCGACAGGAACGAGTTGCGGAACCAGGCCAAAGTCTGGATCCCGACCTGCGCCGTAATCATTTCCGCACCTTCCCGCCCAGTCAAGGCGGCCAGAACCAGTGCCGTGCGCTTGGCGGGATCCCTCAGATCAATGCCATACAGGTGCGCCACAGTCATCGCGTAGTGAGCAGACTCTGACACGAAGGCGGCAAGCTGAGCGCCCGATGCTGCTGCAGAAACTGCGGTGCCGGCACCAGGGTAGGCCGCCGCCGCACCTACAGCACCTGACTCCATCCCGATGCGCCGCAGGTACGAGCGGGTGGCGAGCTGAACCAGCTCGCCTGGAGCAAGGTCAGGGAACTGTTCACGCAGCTTGCGCGCCGCCTTTAAACTGGTTGCGTGAGGAACGTTCAGCGCCTTCTGCCACACACTTTCCGGCAGAGACAGCGGCATGCGTGAACGCTCAGAATCTGAAAAACGAGGTGACATATCGTTACATTTTCTCTGATGTGAAAGTTGCCGAATAGGTGGCCGACTGTTCAACCGTATGGCCCACCGTACAGTTCTTGTGAATAGCGCGCGTGGCTCGTTCGATCAGGTCAGCGCGATCCTCATCGCTCAAGGCTGACAGGTCCTGCACCAATTCAACCTGGAACGATTCGTAGCGGTTCTCCTCTTTGTTGGAGACCGCGGAAACGCCGGTGAACTGCTGGAAGTCGTCACCAAGCACGGAGCTCAGACGCGAATCGGACGACATCGCATTGCATGCTGCCACGGCGATCTTCAAGAGCTCACCAGGAGTGAACTCTCCCGGTCCGTCTCCGATATTCACGGCCGCGTCGCGATGGTTGCGCGCAACGTATTGCCTTTTCCCGGTGCGCTCAATGAACAGTGACTCAGTTGGGCCGCCCTCGGCAGCCGGTGCCGTCGTATGTGTATCCATAGCTATATTGTTTCACTCTTGTTCGAGGAGGACCTTCTTTCGCCCTCGTTCATTTCCAAGGGCGAACATGCAGAGGTGATTTCCCTTAGGTCCTGGCCGGACTGAGCCTTGCCGGGTCAGGCAAGCGCGCCTCGTCGTCGCCCTTTATCGGTGAGGTCGTGCCGATTCCTAACGGGCCTGATCCTGGTTCCATTTCTCAGCCAGGCCGACCTCAGCCTCGAAGATCCGGGAGATCTGCTTCATTGCCATATTCTCGATCGTCTTACCCACCAGTGGAATCTTGACGGTAAATTCGCCGTCCATCTGGCGCACAGCTTGCGCGTCATTGCCGGAAAGTTTCGAGGTGAAGTGGCCGCTCGCGTTCACGCCTTCGACGGTCAGCATGGTCGATCCCACTCGTTCGCGACCGCTGATCGGCTCCCACTGCTCCTTCATAGTGATGGCGGGTGACTTCTTGAGGAACCGCTGCGCCGCCGGGGGAAGCTGATTGACGTCAAGTGTGCACGAGGCTTCAATAAGGAGGCCTCCATCGGCGGTGGAATGCACATTGGCCTGAGGGTCAGTCACTCCGGGCTGATCCAGACGCGCGTAAGTGAACGCGGGATCTGCATACATCGCGTTGACCTTGTCAAAACCCAGGGGGTAGGCGTAGGTTTCGTTAATTCGCATAGTTTCTCCGCTCCGGTTTGCGTGTTCGAGGCACCCATAATGGCCTCCATACCACTACAGTGGTGCCATGCGTTCCCTGATGCAACTCGCCGGACAGGCTTCCTCGCGTGTCCTCGCGGAGCAGGATCTTGACTGGCTCCACCTCTTGCTTGCAGATTGGCAGGTCCTGGCCGATTTGGCTGCTGCCGACCTTGTGCTGTGGCTTCCCACCGATGACGGGCGTTTCATTGCTGTTGCGCACTGCAGGCCATCGACCGCTACGACGGTGCACCTCGATGACATTATCGGCCTGTATCTACCGGCCGCGCGCGAAGCAAACCTGCGCCAGGCAATGGAGACCAACTCGATTGTGGAGCCGTCAGGGACGCGCTGGGCCGGCACCTACTCCATGACGGAGGTGTGCGTCCCGATCAGTCACGGAGGCTCAGTCATTGCGGTCGTGACGTGCGAATCGAACCTGGCCTCACCGCGCCCGACCGTCGGGATGGGTGCCTGGACGCAGAATGCCTCGCGAATCCTGCTGGAGATGTGCGCGCGTGGTGAGTATCCCTACACGTCTACACCAACAGTTCTTGCGCACGGCGTGCCACGCGTTATGGATGGCGTGATTCTCATTGATGGTGACGGCACGGTTCAGGAGCTGACTCCTAATGCGAGCTCATGCCTGAGGCGCCTGGGGATTCGACACTCGGTCATTGGGCGCGTGCTGGCCGAAGACATCACAGACGTTATATCCAATGACGCGCTTGTTGAGGAAACACTGGCTGTCGTTGTGATGGGGCGGGCAGCGTGGCGCGTGGAGATCTCGGCGCACGCCTCGACAGTCAATATGCGCGCATTGCCTCTGACCAATGGGCGTCATCGTCTGGGGGCGGTCATCTTGACACGCGACGTGTCTGAGATGCGTCGGCGTGAAGAAGAGCTGATGACGAAAGATGCCACGATTCGGGAGATTCACCACCGCGTCAAGAACAATCTGCAAACCGTGTCGGCCCTGCTGCGACTGCAGGCCCGCCGCTCTGATTCGCAGGAAGTCAAGGATGCCCTCAAAGAGGCCGAACGCCGAGTGCAGTCCATCGCCACAGTTCACCAGGCGTTGTCGCACACGGTCGATGAGGAAGTTGATTTTGACGAGGTCGCCCGCTCCGTGTTGCGCCTGTCTGGCGCGGTTGCCTCAACGGACCATTCTGTTGAGGTTATTACGACGGGTAAATTTGGCGTGATCAGCGCGGATCAGGCTCAAGCCCTGGCCACAGTGCTCAACGAGCTTGTTGCCAATTCTGTCGAGCATGGTCTGGCAGGGCGAGACGGCGTGATACGCATCGATGCGCAGCGCGACCACGACAACGACAAACGTATGACGGTTCGCGTGATTGATAACGGCGTAGGATTTGAGCCAGGTACTCCACTCAGCGGCTTGGGCACGCAGATTGTGCGGCAAATGGTTCGAGGGGAACTGGGAGGCACGATCGAGTGGGAACCGGGAGAAGAATCGGGCACAGTTGTCACGCTGCGTCTACGCGTGGAGTGATGCAGAGGTGTGCTCGGTGGAATGGGCATGTGAGGGCAGTGTTCGTGCACTGAATAAACGCGTAGCCGAGTTCGTGGTGAACCCGGCTACGCGTTGAAGTCAGTGAGGAGTTTCAGGAAGCGCGGCGTGCACGTGCGGCGCGGCGTTTCATTGAGCGGCGCTCTTCTTCGCTCAGACCGCCCCACACTCCGGAATCCTGGTTGTTGTCCATTGCCCACTGCAGACACACGGTCTCAACAGGGCAGTTATGGCATACAGCTTTGGCTTCCGCAGCTTGTGTCAGGGCTGGACCAGTATTGCCGATTGGGAAAAACAGCTCCGGGTCAACACTTAAGCAGGCTGCTTTACTCCGCCAGTCCATCTTCCCTCAAACTCCATTTCCGTTAACGTTTTGTTAAACAACTCGACGCTTAACGTATAACTTGTCGATAACTTGATCAATTGTCGACGAATCATCACCGAAGGGCAAGGGGAAAAAGGGCCCAACTCCCGTTTCACGCATGTGTCAATAGTCACGAGGATTTACGCGCGGCGGTGTGAGGGGATGAAAATGTGGAGAAGACCAGTGTGACGCGCGTGTCTCGAACGCCTGCGGATGACCGAAGCCAGTGTGCCTTAGGAATCGAAAGGTCTGGATCTTTCCTGAAGAAGGGCTGTGTTGAGACGGAAGCGCTCAACTCGTCCTGCATGCATAATGATCCCATTGTGAGCTCCCCACCGCTCCGCACGAACGGCGACAGGAACGCTGCGCGCGACCTGTGCCAATGCTCGAACCAAATCAGGTGACGGATCCAGCGCGATCACTGTGTCATGCGCGTGTGAGCGTAGTTGTGTCCACTGATGAGATCCAAGCAGCGTGATCTGGGCTGGATCAAAGCCTGGCCGGCAATCGCGTGGGCCTGACACCATATGCCAGTGCGTCTCGAGAATGCGGCGCGCATCCTCCAGATCATCACCGATCAGCACGCACGACCCGTGCGGATAAGAGAGTGACTCAAGTGAGGCTCCTACCCAGCCCAGACATGGCGCAGCGGGCTCCCCGTTCCCTGCTGGAGCTGTCCTATCTGCTCGCCGCGCCTTGCCCTCCGCCTTATCTCCTTCTGTCAGCTCGGCCCCTTCTGTCGACAATGCTGTGTCAGGGCGAGTCCGCAACATTGAAAGAGGGGCATTCAAAGACAGCACCGTCCACGGCTCCGCACTCTCAGTGACAGAGGCTGCATGTGTGTCGCGCTCGGCATTGGTGGGGATCGCGTGGGGGAGTGCACATAACACCCCTGTCAGGTCAACAGGTTCACCGATTCCTCCGTTGCATGAGGAGCGGATACGTGACGGAAGAGAGGCAAGAATGAAATGGCCATCGTGGCGAGTGAGCGGTGTGCGCACACCAAGTCCTGCGCGCAGCGCTTCATCTGACGAATGGGCTGCGACAAAACGGGTAGAAAAAGCAGAACTGCAGCTTCCCCCGGTGCCAAACTCACCCGGAGTTGCGGCAACGATGGTGATACCGCTGGCACGAGCCTGCGACAAGCACTCACTCCACACAGTGTGTGCCGTGCCCGCTGACAGCACGCGGTCCAACGATCGCATCATGTCGGGAACATCGGTGACGATCAGGACGGATGGGCCGTGTGCCGCAATGCCGGTGAGCAGGTGCGTAACGGCGCCTGCATCATCGAGTGAGAGACGGGAAGCAAACAGCTGCGTGCTCATCGCGTGGCCGGCCAGCGATGTGCTGTCACACAGGTGGATTGGTATCCCGCGAGCTTGCCCGATCCTCACGCCCAGCGCCTGTGCACACTGCGCCAGATCAGCGCTGCGATAGTGAGGCCCCTCCAAGCGGATATGCCCATCCTCAAAGAGCACGCTGTAATGGCGTCCGATATCGATCCCATCAGCCACCCCAATCGCAATGCGCCGATCAGCCTCCCCGCTGCATCCACGTACTGCCACCTGGCTAAGGTAGGTGGCGTCAACCTCGTGCCATGAAAGGGGCGAGGGAAGCTCGGGCGCCCATAGCGGCGGGCAGTCATTTTCACGCCCCCACCTGTCGCGCACGCGCCGAACCACCCGCTCTATGTCACCACAGTATGCAAACTGTATGTGCGTCCCACCATTGATAAGCGCACGACCAGGGTGACGAGGAAGTGAAGCAGCTGCCGGGGTGCCGATCGCATCGAGCGAATCTGCCTCGGTGGCACAGCGCAATGCGATGCGAATGTCAATGTTGGAGCGCATGGCCGGCGTGATCGCCCCTGACGGGCGCTGGGTTGCAGCAATGAGATGCAATCCCAGGGAGCGTCCCTGGGCAGCCAGCCTGACCAGCGCATCCAAAGTGTCGGGATGCGAATCAGCGAGGACCCGGAACTCATCGATCGCGATAATGATGCGCGCGGGAGGTTCGGGCGCCGCACCTCGGCAATGAGCCTCATGCCAGCGGCGAATGTCGGGAAAGCCGAGGCGCGCAAGGTCGCGTTCGCGTTCTCGCAGGAGCGATGACAGTCCTCGAATCGCCCGACTCGTGGCATCAGGCTCCAGGTCTGTCAGGACCTGGCGGGTGTGGGGCAATCGCGTCAATGGCGTGAATGTGGCTCCTCCCTTGTAGTCAATGAGGACGAGTTGCACCTGACGCGGGCTGAAGCGTTCACACATCTGCGCCAGCCACGTCGTCAGCGCTTCCGATTTTCCAGATCCCGTTGTGCCGGCAAGCAACGCGTGAGGACCGTCTGAGACAAGGTCAATGCTGACGAGTCGGTGTCCGTCGTGTCCGATGGGTACGCGCAGGCACTGAGAGTGCGATTCGTCCGGCTCCCACTGAGCAAGGTCCTCCCATGTTACCGAGTCCGGAACACTGTTGCGGGTGCCTTCATCAGCGGACTCGGTGCACGTATCCCACCATCGGTCAGTTACGAGGACGTGGTTCGGGCGAATGATGTGGTCACACCATTCGGGTAAATCTGCATATCCTGCTCCGACACCAATATGTACCACGTGCCGACCATCTCCAGCACGTCTCAGTTCGGATACGCCTCTATCTGCACATGCCACGCAGGCGGACCCGCGGACAATGTGAATGTCGATTGCGGGCGAACCGATGCGGCGCGCGTGACTATCTGGATTGATGATGCGGGCGCCGCCCAGTCGGGCAGCGATTTGAGCTGCCCACCAGTAGGCACCCGACACAGCGTGCTCCCCAATGAAACCGACGACACGCACCCGCGCTCGCTCTCCAGTTCGGCGCGAATGGCCCCGACGCATCGGCGCACGTCGGGGCCCTGAAACGAGGGAAACAGGTGCAGGTGACGAGCCGTATATCTCGCTCAGATTCAGCTCCAGTGCAGGGGATTTTCCAGGCATGCCGGGCCACACAGGAAGTGCATCTGGCAACGTACGATCCCCGCTGCCGCTGTGTTTGTCTGGAGACGACAACGGCGCTGAAGATGAGTGCGAATCGCCGCGAGGCAGTGCGCTGAGCGCGACGGCGAGGGAGGCTGCGTCGTAGTGCCTCCAGAATCTTCGACGCCTGAGAAAGCGAAGCGCGAATATTCCTGCCGCCAGCGCCATCGCCACACCCATTGCGCCGACCAGCCACCCACGCGCAGCACCTCCCCACATGGACAGGCGCCACACCATCATGGGGATGATCAGCATCATGGGGATGATGCCCCATCGCACGAACCGATTGCGAACGGGGTCAGGCTGTGGCCAGGAGGAGTTGAGAGGCCTGGCACGCACCTCGAATACGTTTCCACCAGCGAAAATACGATGCCCCACTGATAGGGGCAGCGCACGTGCGCCGACTTGTCGAGAAAAGCGCCGCGGAAGCATGCCGACGAGGGGGAGGCGCCGCGCCACACGTGTTCCGTTGGTGGAGTCGCAATCGGTGATGGACAGTTGTGCGCGCTCGCGGCGCAGCCAGGGCCATCGGGGTACGTGATCTGATCGCACTCGTCGTGTAAGTGAGCGGGCCACGGCACCGTGTTCCTCAAGAAAAGCGTGCGTGCGGGACAAATGTTGCGAGGTCAGACCGTGCCCATCTGCTCTGCCAATCAGTGTACAGGCTTCGATCGGCACCACCAGTCCCACATCCGGACCACTCACGCACGCCAGATGAAAAGCTGTCTTTAACGGGTGAGCGGCAGCCGCAGTGTCGTCCTCTCCGGCCGGCGCTATTTTAGCGCGGGTGAATTTCGCCGCGCGTGCGGGTGCGTCCTCTCGTTCGCGAAGCATAGGAAGTGTCAACGTCGTCATGTCAACATGGTGATGTCCTCACCGCCGCGCCTCCACTCAGATGACCTGGAATGTGGACAGGCAGTAACACGCGTACGCCCTGTGGATGACAGTCGCCCTCCACAGCACCTACGTCGATTCGCGCAATTCGCGCCCAGACATCCACAGGTCGCCCTCGTCGACCAGCCGGAACGCGAACAGTGGAACAATAGTCGTATGGAAGATCAGCATGCCGCCACCGCGGGCACCCCCGCAGCTCAGCCGCCCAGCATCTCGCAGAGCTCCCAGTCCGATCAGAGCGTCCCACCGTCGGCACGCGAGCAGTGGGTCGACCTGGTTGAACGGATCGAGCAGGCACGCCACGACTACTACGACAAGGATGCGCCTCAACTGAGCGACGCGGACTACGACACCCTTTTCCGCCAGCTGGAGGACATAGAGCGCACCTACCCGCAGCTATCAGGACCTGACTCGCCTACGGCCACGGTCGGTGGCACACGCAGCGAAGCATTCGCGCCGGTCGAGCATGCAGAACCCATGATGTCGCTCGAGGACGTCTTCTCCCTGGACGAACTGCGCTCGTGGTGGCAGCGCACGATTGACGAGGTTGGCTCTGCGAGTACCGCGATGACGACGGAAGTTAAAATCGACGGCCTGGCAGTGTCGCTGCTGTATCGAAACGGGTTCCTCATCCAGGCGGCAACTAGGGGTGATGGGCGCGTGGGTGAAGATGTGACCGCGAATGTGCGCACTATTTCATCCATTCCGCATGTCCTGTCCGGCGGTCCGCACCCTGAAATGCTGGAAATTCGCGGCGAGATCTACATGCCGTTGGAAGACTTTGCACAGATTAACGAGCAGCGCGCTCGCGCGCACAACGAGTACGCGGAAAAACTTGAGCAGTACCGTGCTGGAGAACTGAGTCGTCAGCCCCACAAGCCTCCGGCACCTTTTGCCAACCCACGCAATGCTGCAGCCGGATCACTTCGGCAAAAAGATCCGGCGATCACTGCGCAGCGCTCGCTCGCTCTGTTGGCGCACGGCATTGGCGCTATCGAGGCTGGTGAGTCTTTCACCGCCCCTACACACCTGTTCGGCTGGTACGAGCTGTTCCAACAGTGGGGAATCCCGGTGTCGCCTCACACGCGGCTGGTGCATTCTTATGACGAGATTGCTCAACGCATTGACGAGCTGGGTGATCAGCGTGCCGGACTGGATCATGAGATCGACGGCGTCGTGATCAAAGTTGACGATCAGGGGCTTCAGCGCCAGATGGGGGCCACCTCGCGCGTGCCGCGATGGGCGATTGCCTACAAGTTCCCACCTCAGGAAGTCACGACGCGCCTGCTCGACATCCACGTCCAGGTTGGACGCACGGGTCGCGTCACGCCCTACGCGGTGATGGATAAGGTGTTCGTGTCCGGCTCGCATGTGCAGAGAGCGACACTGCACAACGCGGGCGAGGTGGCGCGCAAGGGAGTGTTGATCGGTGACCTGGTGATTGTGCGCAAAGCGGGAGATGTCATCCCTGAAATTGTTGGACCGGTGGTGGACGAACGGGATGGAACTGAGCGGGAATTCGTCATGCCGACCGAATGCCCGTCGTGCGGCAGTACGCTCAGGGCCGAGTCTGAAGGCGATGCGGACCTGCGCTGTCTGAATCGCGCGCTGTGCCCGGCGCAGCTGACTGAACGCATTGAACATATTGCGTCACGGTCCGCATTGGACATCGAGCATCTGGGAGCTGAGGCCGCCCTCGCGCTGACGCAGCCTGAGAACTATCGTGACGAGGTCGCGGCGGCGCTGATTGCGGGGCATCGAGTCGTGCTCGAAGACGGCACGCACATTGTGCTCACCGACGTTGACCACTTAAGTCACGGTGAGCAGATGGAAGCGGCAAATGCGATGCTGCCATCCGCTCAGGACCCGGTTGTCACCTCTGAAAGCGAAATCTTTACGCTCACCGCCGATGATGTGAAAGATGTGATGATCTGGCGCCAGGTACCTTCCAGCGAGGACTGGGCGTACGTCCACTTTTTCTGGACACAGCCGTGGGTCACCAGGACGCGGTCAGAAAACAAGGTGAAGATCAAGTTCCGCGAACCGGCTGAGTCTCGCCCTCGTGACACGCTGACGCAGATGCTCGAACTCATGGACAGGCAGGCACGCACTCAGCCACTGTGGCGCGTGCTGGTTGCACTGTCGATTCGCCACGTCGGCCCCACGGTCGCCAGGGAACTGACAGCGGCAATGCCTTCGATGGAGGCGATTTCCTCGGCCAGTGAAGAACAACTCAGCGCAATCGACGGGGTAGGCCCGATCATTGCGCGCGCGATTGGTGACTGGTTCGCACAGCCTGACAATCAGGAGATTGTGCGCCGGTGGGCAGCCTCAGGGGTGCGCATGCACGACAGTGACGAGGGTGGATCCGCATCCACTCACGCAGCCACGCTGGAAGGACTGACGATCGTCGTCTCCGGATCGGTGGAAGGGTACACGCGTGACAGCGCGAAGGAAGCCATCACGGATCGGGGCGGGCAGGCAACCAGCTCGGTCAGCAAGAAAACGTCACTGGTTGTGGCAGGCCCTGGGGCCGGGTCAAAAGTGGCGAAAGCCGAAGAACTCGGTGTCCCGATTCTTGACCAGTCCCGCTTCGACGAACTGCTGGCACGCGGTATGAGTGTCCTCGAAGAAATTGACGCGCAGGCTGACGAGACACACGCTGCTTCAGTCGACTCAGACGACCCACTCGAAGGGGTGGAGGAGCCGCTCAATGATGCGGGTGGGCAGGCCTCGTCTCTCCCACTCTTCTAGCGTCAGCTGCCTGGACGTCGTGAGGTCTTTGGCGAAGATCTCTTCCATGCGCTCTGCCAAAGCGGTGGAACGGAACTGCAGATTGACTTCAAAATTGCCCTGCATCGACAGGCGATCAATGTTGGCAGTACCAATCGTTGACCAGTGCGAATCAATCGTCATGGTCTTGGAGTGGATCATGGCGTGCTGATACAGCCAGATTTCAATACCGTTGCGCAGCAGCTCTCCGTAGTAGGGGCGCGCAACCCAGTCCGCCATGATGTGGTTGGAATATTCAGGGATCAGCACCTTCACGCGCACGCCTCGCTGCGCAGCCGCAACCAGGTTGTGCAAAATTTCCTTATCGGGAATGAAGTAAGCAGTGGTGATCAGGATCTGGTCACGCGCGCGGTCAATGGCATCCAGGTACAGGCCCCGCACGGGGAACAGTAATCGTGAGGGCAGATTGAATTCGGCACTGATGGGTGGGAACCAGTCCTTAACCCCGCCGTCAGGTAGAGCCGGCTGCCACGGCCGCTTGAAATGATTCCAGAATTCAGCGAACCCGTCCGCCAGCTCCATCACCGCCGGACCGGTGATACGGACGTGAGTATCTCGCCATTCGACGCCGAAACGCTCACCAATGTTGTAACCGCCAACGAAGCCGTACTTCCCGTCGGTGACGAGAATCTTGCGGTGATCACGCCCTGTCTTGCGCAAATTAAGCGTGAACAGGCCGGAACGAATCTCAGGGATACGCCGGTGGAACAGGTTCGGGTGCCTGGGGAAAATCTTGAACAGTGGATTCTGATTCAGCACTCCGAAACCGTCGTAAACGATGTAGACCTGAACGCCTCGATCAGCAGCGGCATAGAGTGCATCCTTGAAGGCGCGTCCAATCTCGTCGGCCGCCCAGATGTAGGTCTCAAAGCAAATCGACTCACGAGCCTCGTTGATCGCGTCCAGCATGTCGGTATAAAGCGACTCGCCCTCGGTGTAGGTCCGCACAACGTTCGAATCGATTTGGACATCGCTGGGGGGCAAAGTGGGGAAGCCGTGACGGCCACCGGGAATACGTGCGATTCGGACTCGGTCAACGGCATGAACCGTGACGACGGCAGCAGCTTGCGCAACGAGCAGCCCGATACCGACACCTTTGAGAATCTTCCACCCCGTCTGGTGGTTTAAACGCCACTTCCGTGCAACTGCCATGCCGTTAGCCTAATTCCTTCCCGACAATTTGAGAACTTATACATGTCAGACACGTGCCTTCGGGCCCGCTGGGTCGAATATCTGCTTCGTGCCACATAGAATTGGCATCATGTCACGCATCAGTACTGAAGAAGTCGCCCGCGTCGCCGGGCTGGCCAGGATTGCGCTGACGCAAGAAGAAATCGAGCGCTTCGCCGGTGAACTTGACGTCATCGCTACATCCGTTGCACAAGTGTCCGAAGTTGCCACCCCTGACGTTCCCGCAACGTCGCACCCCATTCCGTTGGCGAATGTGTGGCGCGAAGACGAAGTCGGCCCCACCCTCGACCGTGATGAGGTCCTGGCGCAGGCACCGGCTCAGGACCGCGGAATGTTCCTCGTCCCGCAGATTCTCGAGGAGGACTGATGAACGACCTGCTCAAGAAATCCGCACTCGAACTCGCCGACATGCTCGAGACAGGTCAGATCACATCCGTTGAACTGACGACAGCATGCCTGGACCGGATCGACGCTCTGAATGAACACGTCAACGCCTTCTTGCATATTGACCGCGAAGGTGCCCTCGAAACAGCTCGTCGCGTTGACGAGCGCCGTGCAGCAGGGGAGAAGCTCCATCGCCTTGCAGGCGTCCCCATCGCAGTGAAAGACAACATGGTCGTGCGTGGCATGCCCACCACCTGTGCCTCCAGGATCCTCGAGGGATGGCTGCCACCGTACGACGCAACGGTCGTCGAAAAGATTCACGAGGCCGGCCTGCCGATCGTCGGCAAGACCAACATGGACGAATTTGCCATGGGATCCTCAACTGAGCACTCCGCATATGGCGCAACAGGAAACCCGTGGGATCTTGGCCGTATCCCCGGCGGATCCGGCGGCGGGTCAGCTGCCGCTGTCTCAGCGTTCATGGTGCCGCTCGCCCTCGGCTCCGATACTGGCGGGTCGATCCGTCAGCCAGGTGCAGTGACGGGAACTGTGGGGGCAAAGCCCACCTACGGTGCGGTTTCACGTTACGGTCTGGTTGCGATGGCCTCGTCGCTCGATCAGATCGGGCCTGTCACCCGCACAGTTGCGGACGCTGCCGCCTTGCAGGAACTCATCGGTGGTCACGACCCACACGATTCCACATCCTTGACTGACCCGGTGCCGCCCCTTGCTGACAGTGTGCGCGCCGTGGCAGACCGGGGCAGCATTGCCGGACTGAAGATCGGCGTCGTGACGGAACTGTCCGGCGAGGGGTATGAACCCGCAGTGCTCGACGCGTTCAACGCCAGTGTGGAGGCTCTCAAGAACGCAGGCGCTGAAGTCATCGAAGTGTCCTGCCCGAGCTTTGCATACGCGCTCGCGGCCTACTACCTGATCATGCCGGCCGAGGCATCCTCGAACCTGGCACGTTTTGACGGCATGCGCTACGGCATCCGTGTTGAACCCGCCGAAGGTAATGTCACAGCCGAACGCGTCATGGCTGCTACCCGCGAGGCTGGTTTCGGTGATGAGGTCAAACGCCGTATCATTCTGGGCACTCACGTCCTGTCGGCCGGTTACTACGACGCGTATTATGGATCCGCGCAGAAAGTCCGCACCCTCGTGCAGCGCGATTTTGCGCGCGTCTTCGAACAGGTCGACGTCCTCGTCTCGCCGACCGCGCCGACCGTCGCCTTCGAGATGGGTGGAAAGATCAACGACCCGATGGCGATGTACCTCAACGACATTGCCACCATTCCGGCCAACCTTGCAGGCGTCCCCGCAATGACGATTCCGAATGCCGTGACCGAACAGAATCTGCCCGTCGGATTCCAGGTGATTGCACCGGCACGTCATGATCAGAAGATGTACGAGGTGGCAGCGCTTGTTGAACTGCTCAGCGATGATGTTGCGGGCAGATGCCCGGCTGCCGACTGGAAGGTGAGCGAATGATGGAAGACCTCATGGATTATGAAGACGCGGTCAAACAGTTCGACCCTGTTCTCGGTATCGAGGTTCACGTCGAGCTGGGCACGAAGACCAAGATGTTTGACGCTGCGCCCAACGCGTTCGGTGGCGACCCGAACACCTTTGTTACGCCAGTGTCCCTCGGATTGCCAGGTTCCTTGCCGGTCGTCAACCACAAGGCTGTTGAATACGCCATCAAGATTGGCCTGGCACTGAACTGTGAAATCGCGGAGTACTGCCGTTTTGCCCGAAAGAACTACTTCTACCCGGATCTGACGAAGGCATTCCAGACTTCGCAGTACGATGAGCCGATCGCGCACGACGGTTATGTCGACGTCGAACTCGAAGACGGCGAAATGTTCCGCGTCACCATCGAACGTGCTCACATGGAAGAAGACGCTGGCAAGAACACCCACGTCGGCGGCGCGGACGGCCGTATCCACGGTGCCGACCACTCGCTGGTGGACTACAACCGCGCCGGCGTGCCCCTGGTTGAGATCGTCACGCGTCCAATCGAAGGCGCCGGCGAACGCGCTCCGGAGGTTGCCGCAGCATACGTGCGCTCACTGCGTGACATTTTCCGCACGCTGGAAGTCTCGGAAGCTCGAATGGAACGCGGAAACGTGCGCGCCGACATTAACGTGTCGCTGCGTCCCAGCCCCGATGCGCCGCTCGGCACGCGCTCAGAGACGAAGAACGTGAACTCTTTCCGCGGTATCGAGCGCGCTGTCCGATTCGAAATTCAGCGCCACGCTGCGATCCTGTCGGCGGGGGGCACAGTCATCCAGGAAACGCGCCACTTCCACGAGGAGGACGGGTCGACCTCGTCAGGCCGCGAGAAGTCTGATGCGGAAGACTACCGCTACTTCCCTGAACCAGACCTGGTTCCGCTTGCTCCGTCGCGCGAATGGGTCGAGCAGTTGCGCGCCGAGCTGCCTGAATTGCCGGTAGCGAAGCGTCGGCGCCTGCGCACCGAGTGGTCTTATTCGGATAAGGAAATGCGCGACGTCGTCAATGCCGGAGCGCTTGAGCTGATCGAAAGCACTGTTGAGGCCGGTGCCTCACCTGCCGCTGCACGCAAGTGGTGGATGGGTGAGCTGGCACGCACGGCGAAGCAAAATGAGGTTGCGTTGGAGGATCTGACGGTCGCACCCGAGCAGATTGCGCAGCTTCAGAAGCTCGTTGACGATGGACGCCTGACCGATAAGCTTGCCCGCCAGGTCCTCGAAGGTGTCCTGGCCGGCGAGGGCGATCCCGAGCAGGTCGTGCAGGCGCGTGGCCTTGAGGTGGTCAGTGACGAGGGCGCACTGACGTCTGCCGTTCAGGAAGCACTTGACGCCAATCCCGACGTCGTTGAGAAGATCAAGGGTGGCAAAGTGAAGGCCGCTGGCGCCCTGGTCGGAGCAGTGATGAAGGCGACTCGAGGCCAAGCCGACGCTGCGCGCGTGCGTGAACTCATCATGGAAATGGTGGGTGTCGAGGAGTAAAACCCGACCGATTTCAGCCCCTGGAGTGGGAATGTGAGGTGGCGGCGGAGCTGGCAGGCTCTGCCGCCACCTTCTTGTTGTCTGCCCTTCAAACAGCTGATGAAGGCAGATGAGCGGCGGACGAAACATGGCTCATGCGAGCACATGTCCACATAGTGCGATCGTTAACACCGTCGTTCCGAAAGGCTTGTACGATACAAAACGAACGAACTAACATACCGCGTGAACATTACGCTTTTGAGGAATGATTGTTTGTATGCGTACTTCTCCGTCATATACCGCCTCCTACAGGCTTGAATTTGATGAATCACAAGCGTCCATCGCCACCATCATCGATACGGTGACCGCCACAGGTGCCCAGGTGAAGGGATTCGATGTCGCGGATTCAGATCGCGGCCATATGACCATTGATCTGACTTGCGATATGCGTGATTCAAACCATCGACGCGAAGTGGAAGCTACCCTCGACGCCCTGCCTGGCATTCATACTGCAGCCGTGTCAGATCAGACCTTCCTCGCTCATATCGGCGGAAAAATCGCCATCGCTCCGCGCGTCCCGCTGCGTAACCGCGACGACTTGTCGCGCATCTATACCCCGGGTGTGGCTCGTGTATGCACTGCCATTCACGACATGCCGGAAAAAGCCCACCTGTTGACCATGAAGTCCAATACGGTGGCCGTCGTTTCAGACGGGACGGCTGTGCTGGGGCTGGGAGACATTGGTCCTGCTGCTGCGCTTCCAGTGATGGAGGGCAAGGCGGTCCTGTTCAAACAGTTCGGTGGTGTGGACGCGTGGCCAGTCGTCCTCGACACAAAGGACACCGAGGAAATCATCTCGATTATCAAGGCGATCGCACCGGCCTATGCGGGCATCAACCTGGAGGACATTTCAGCACCTCGCTGCTTCGAGATTGAGGAACGCCTGCGCGAGGAACTTGATATTCCGGTTTTCCACGACGATCAGCACGGCACCGCGATTGTTGTCCTGGCAGCTTTGCTCAATGCGCTCAAGCTGGTGGACAAGAAGATTGACGAGGTCCGCATCGTTGTGTCGGGTGTGGGGGCCGCCGGGTCAGCGATTATCCGTCTCCTGATGGCTCAGGGAGCAAAGGATATCGTGGGGTATGGCCGCACTGGAGCGCTGTGTGCGGATAACGTTGAAGGCATGCATGCTTCGCGTCGCTGGCTTGCTGAGCATACGAACCCGCGTCGGGTGACCGGCAACCTTAAGGATGGTCTGCGCGATGCTGATGTGTTTATCGGTGTCTCACACGGCGGCCTGATTACCGGCGAAGATGTGGCGACGATGGCTGATGACGCGATTGTCTTCGCGCTTGCCAACCCGACACCCGAGGTTGACCCGCTCGATGCCGCTCGATACGCACGCATCGTTGCGACGGGGCGTTCCGATTACGCTAACCAGATCAACAACGTGCTGGCTTTCCCAGGGCTGTTCCGCGGGTTGCTTGATGCGAAGGTCTCCCAGATTACGACGGAAGTCCTGAGGGTTGCCGCCGTGGCGATCGCATCCGTCATTTCGGATGACGAGCTTTCGCCCAGCTACATCATTCCCGGTGTCTTTGATGACCGCGTGCCGGTGGCCGTGTCCAAGGCGGTTCGCCAGGCTGTTCGTGATCTTCCCACCGTGGACATTCCGAACCAGGAGCACCTGGGTACTCGCTGAGTACAGTGCAAGCGCGCGTGGCCGCTTTCGTTGATCGTGCATCAGGATTGACGAGGGCGGCCGCCGCATGTTCCACGCACTTCACTGTGAGTGGAGACCGTGGAACGGTCGCGACCCGGAGGAGTCGTTTTCGTTGGAAATAAGCGCTTTTGATTCGATGTGTCGATGCTCACCCTGCCAAAGTTTGACCTCGAGTGGGAAGGTGAGTATATTTAATTCTCGCCGCTGATGGTGGAGCCGAGAGGTTCTGGTGTTAGTGGTTTTACTACGCTAGAGGGCTTTCTTAAAAGTTCTTGACCGTATGTAGGTGTTGTTTGTGAACTCGATAGTGTGTTTGTTTTGTTGATGCTTGTTTTTGTTTTTTGAGTTTTTTTGGTTGGGAT
>NZ_JASODH010000010.1:0-70543 GCF_030212035.1 Pauljensenia sp. UMB10120
CGATCTGGAAGCCTCTCACTGGATTCATCACGGCTCTACCTCCCGATAGGTAACTCCTGACCAGTGCAAACGCCTCGCCCATGTAAGCGGTTAGCAGCAGAACCCTCTTCAGATCGACAGACGGGGAAAGAGGGGAGGACAAGCATGCGGGAACAAGAATTCCCACAATGTGGGAAGACGCTGTATGCGCACGCGCACCCCCACACGAAACCCTTCAGCCCGCAAGAAAGCGCAAGCTTGAGCCATCCCCGCAAAGCACGAGCCCTGTCTCCCCTCGGCAATCACGGGAGCGACGATCACATGAGACCCCGGGCACGTTCCCCCAGGTTCGAACTCGACACACACCCACAGCCCAAAGGACCCGCACTGACCCCACTGGCCAAGCATTCCCACAGGTCACAAGCCCACCCACCCAACCACACGCACCGCCCACAGCCTCACAACGAACCTACCGCCACGCCAAATCGAACCTCGGGGACGAAAAGAAAAAGGGGATGCGCATGAGATATCCGGCCGTGCAGGTATTGTTCGGCCCGCGCCTTTCCCGTGCAGGTATTGTCGCGCCTGCGTCCTTCCCGCGCCAGTCTTGCTCGGCCTGTGTCTATCCCGTGCCGGCCTTTTCCGGCCTGCAACGCGCCGGTCTAACCCGACCTTTATATTTCTCCCGCGCGTGCCTTACTCGTGGTCGTCGGTGAAAAGGATCAGCGCAATGAACACAAGCGGCTCATCACCGGTGTTCTCGATGCCATGTCGATGATGATCAGGCACAACAGTCAGATCGCCGGCCGCGACCTCAAACGTCTCATCATCAACCGCATACGTCCCGCGCCCAGCCAGAATGTAGTAGAACTCGGACTCACCCTGATGGTCATGCACTCCGATCGACTCACCCGGCTGCAGCGTGATCTCGGAGAACATCCGGCCACGCCCAAACATCTCCTCAGGCTTCAAAATGTGAGTCAGGTGCACCGTGCCTGCGCCGTCCCGCATGTGTTCGCGCGCCTCGCGCTGCATATCAGCATTACGTCGAAGAACGAAGGTGTCGTGCGTGGTCATCATGAGCTCCTTTGGCTGATCTCTACGCGGAAAAACGCCTCTCATAGGACGTTATACCGAGCTTACAGCCGCCCGCCCTTCTACGACCAGATATCAGCCAGCGCTGCCCATGAGCACGTACGATATAGACAAGCGAGAGCCACCCTCGTCGCTCATCTCATGACGAATGGACGAGGGTGGCCCAGGCACTGTCGCGTCGGTGCGCGGACAGGCACCCCTTCACGCGCGCAACGCAGCACGGTACGCAATAGCTGCGTCGGTGCGCGACCAGGTAAAACTACTTGCCGGCTCCGTGATAGTTCGGCGCCTCAGTGGTCATTTCCACGTCGTGCGGGTGAGATTCACGCAGGCCGGCGGAGGTGATACGCACGAAACGTCCGTTCTGCTTCAAGTCGTCCAACGTATGAGCACCCAGGTAGAACATGGTTTGGTGCAGGCCACCGATCAGCTGGTAGACGACCGCGGCGAGCGAACCGGTGTACGGCACCTGTCCCTCAATGCCTTCGGGCACAATCTGATCATCAGATGTCACATCGGCCTGGAAGTAGCGGTCCTTCGAGTAGGAACGTTTGCCGCGCGAACTCATTGCTCCAAGAGAGCCCATGCCGCGGTAACGCTTGTACTGCTTACCGTTTGTGAAGACCAGCTCACCGGGCGACTCCTCGCAACCGGCAAGCAGGGAACCGAGCATGACCGTGTCAGCTCCCGCTACCAGCGCCTTACCGATATCGCCTGAGTACTGAAGACCGCCATCGGCAATGAGCGGAACTCCAGCTGGGCGGCAGGCCTGTGCAGCGAGGTGGATCGCGGTGACCTGAGGAACGCCCACGCCTGCCACCACACGGGTAGTGCAGATCGAACCGGGGCCTACGCCCACCTTGACAGCGTCCACACCTGCGTCAATCAGAGCCTGAGCTCCTTCGGTGGTCGCAACGTTTCCGCCGATCACATCCACGCCGTCGAAACGAGAGTCTGACTTGATACGGCGCACCATCTCAAGTTCGAGTTCGGCTCCACCGTTGGCGGTGTCGACAACCAGCACATCAACACCGGCTTCAGCCAGAGCCACGGCGCGATCCCACGCGTCGCCCCAGAAACCAATCGCAGCGCCCACAACCAGCCGGCCACGATCGTCCTTCGTCGCATTCGGGTACTGCTCGGTCTTGACGAAGTCTTTCACCGTGATCAAGCCGGTCAGGTGGCCTTCGTCGTCAACGAGCGGAAGCTTCTCGATTCGATGATCAGCCAGCAGCTGCTTGGCGTCCTCACGCGAGATTCCAACCTTGCCGGTGATGAGGCGCTCACGCGGTGTCATGCAGTCGCGTACTGTCAACGTCGACCACTGATCCATCGGCACAAAACGCAGGTCACGGTTGGTGATAATGCCGACCACAACATTGTCGTCATCCACAACCGGCAGACCGGACACGCGGTAATGGCCGCACTTCTTGTCGAGGTCGTCAATCGTGGCGTCGGGCCCCACTGTCACGGGGTCTTCCACCATGCCCGATTCCGAGCGCTTGACTTGCCGCACTTGCGAGACTTGATCCTCGATCGTCAGGTTGCGATGCAGGATGCCGATGCCGCCTTGCCGAGCCATCGCGATCGCCATGCGCGCTTCGGTGACGGTATCCATCGCGGCCGAGATCAACGGAATATGGAGGGAGATCCTCTTCGTGAGCTGCGCTCGGGTTGTCACAGAGGATGGGACAACATTTGTCAGTTCGGGAAGAAGCAGGACATCGTCGTATGTAAGACCAACGAGTTCGAACGGGTTATGTGCGTTAAAGTCTGCCATATCCAAAGTGTAGGCAAATCGGGACGACGAATCGCCCTCGATGACAATGAAAATGGTCACGGATCAGCGCGGGTGTGTGCGGGTCAGCCGGGGCTGCTCTGTGCACACGTCGCAGCTCCCCGGGATCAGCTCGGGCGTGCGCAGAGCAGGCGCACAGGTACGAGGGTGGCCGGTCGCGCCGCCAGGTCAGCAGCACAGACGAGGGAGCCGTTGCGCGTCTCCACCGCAGAACAATCAGCGATCCAGCGGTGCGAGCAACCCATCCTTGATAGCCGAAGCGAACGTCGGTGTGAGAGGCAGACGCGCAAAAATCAGCATCTGAGCCACGTGATATGCATCCGGCTTCCCGGGCCATGTGCGTATTCCGGGAGCATTGTCCGGTGTCAGCTCGTGATACCAGCGGCCGGGAGCTTCTCGCAGGTATTCATCCACGTACGCCACCCACTGCGCATACAGTTCCTGAAGGCTGCGCGTGGTAATCGTCGGAGCCGACTCATCGCGCAGGTCACCCTCACCTCGTAAATCATTTTCACTGCGCGCACCACCCTTGTCGTTACCAGCATGCGACTTGCCGGCTGGATGCTCGGACAAGAAGGGGGCAATCGCGACAGCAGCGGAAATCGCTTCGCACATCACCCAGTGCATGCGCTCACGCACAACCGGCGTACCCTCGAAATCGGTGGTGTAGACGAAGCCGGGAGCGCCGTCTACGTCCCATCCATCAGCCACGGCGCGCTCAAACAGGCGTACTGCTCCCTCGGTCATCCACGCGATGTCGTCGCCTGGTTCGCCCTCCTGCGCCAGTGCAGCATGCGCCTGGACAAACAGGCGAGCCCACTCTAGGCCGTGACCAGGCGTCACGCCAAAGGGCCGGAAGGGGTGGGCCGGCTCATCACGGTTGTAATCCGGGATAATGCGCCAGTTCGCTGAGAAGTGCTCCGGGATTCGCCACTCGTGCTGGGAAGCCTGGTCGTAGACGAAGCGGATGATTCCGCGTGCGCGGTCAAGCCACTTGCGATCCCCTGTCGCATCCCAAGCAGACAGGAAGCACTCGGTGGTATGCATATTGGCGTTGATGCCGCGGTAGTCCTCTTTTCGAGTGAACGCCAGGTCCCACGATTCGCATACGCGGCCAAATTCCGGTTCCCACCAGTAACGCTCTTCGACCCGCAGCGCCTCATCCAAAAGTTCGTTAGCCTGCGGGATCCCCGCTGCCAGCGCGGAGGTTGCCGCCAAAACGACGAAAGCGTGCGCATAAGCTTCTTTCTTGTCGAGGGCAACTTCGTGTGTGTCAGGCGTGATCGCTGAGTACCAGCCGCCGTGCTCATCATCGTGCAGGGGGCCAAGCAACGACGCAACACCGTGCTCGACAAATTCGCGCGCACTGTCATCACCTTTGAGCGCGGCCATGGCGAACACGTGTATCATCCGGCACGTGATCCACAATTCAATCGGCCGGGTCGGGTCAACAACTCCGTCCGCATCCAGATAGCCGAATCCGCCATCTACGCGGCTCGCGCGTGCAAAGTCGACAATCGCGTCAAATTCTTCATCGAAACCGACCATGAGATCGGTGTTGGACCAGGGCATTTCCATTGCGGTTCTTCTTCGAGTCGGGTGCGGTTGACTATCGGTTATGACGGCGGGCGTTCACCGCCCTCGGCCATAGCTACATGACAGCCTAATACGGTCGGCCGTCGAGCTCATGGCGTGCCGCACAATTCGCGCATCAAAGCCACCGTCTCGTCGACGCATGCGCTCAGTGTGCGCACGCGCTGAATGCGCGCATCAACAATGTGGGGGGCGCGTTCTCCCACCAGCACGATATGCAGATCGTCTATGCGCGTGAGCTGCTCTATTAACTCCTGGGCCCCTGATCCTTTGCCCATGACGATCACGACAGAGCAGCCCAGTTCGCACCGATGCCTCTCAAATTGCCGTACGGCGCTGGCTGCGTCCGACAATCCGGTGAGCAAAATAGAGGTTGGCACGCCTCTCCATTGCACATCCACCCCAACCATATGCGCGGCAATGAAGTTCGCAGGATCAGCCATAATGACCAGACGGTGATGGCACCAGGCGCTCTTCGCGTTCAAAGCGGCGGATCGGGCGGAGTCATGATCGCGTGCTACAGCATCATTCGCGGCGTCGTGCATGTGAGTCTTCCCATCACGGTCACGTGGGCCGCCCTCGTCACTGTGGCAGACTTTGCCAGCATGCGGAGCGAGGGCTCGTAGCACGCGCAGCACGATCGCTGTCAACATCAGTGAGGATGCGCCGCCGGGGGTTTCGCCGGCCGGGTCGTTACGAAGCGTTTCGGTGACTGGTTCGACGAAGTCAGTGTAGGTGTGGATCAGTCCGTGCGTCGCCACTGACGCTTCGACCAGCCGGGCAACCTCCGCGAAATCATCTCGTTGCACGGCATCAAGGAGCTGGTCAGGGGACGAGGGTGGCGCCGCGGGCGCCGCCGCTGCCAGGTCTCGGGCTGAAAGCTCACGCACCGTTGCCGCTGCGTTAGATGGAGCAACTCCTGAGCGGACCAGCTCGACCATTCGGGTCAGCCGCATGATGTCATCTGCAAAATAGCGACGGTGAGCACCTGCGCGTCGGCGTGGGCCCATTCCGTAGCGGCGTTCCCATGTTCGTACCGTCGACGGGGAGATTCCCAGACGTTCGGCAACAGCTGTCACGGTGAGCGGGACGGGGCCTATTTCGGGTGGCTGGCTCGTTGACAGTGGCAGTGTGGGTGTTGCCAGTGGGGCGTGTGAGAAGTCAAATTCGCCACCGTTCTCGATGCTCACGGCCCCTCCTTTTGGTTCTCGAGGCGCTCAGCGCACTTCGCCTCGGCCCTCAGCTCTGATTCTCGCCCCTTCCTCACCTTCCTGCCACCGGAAACTTATTCACTACTTACGCATTTTCTATTCAACGAATGGCTACGAATAGGCGCGGGCCCCTCGGATCGTTCAGCTCTTAGCGTGAACAGCTGGGAATTCGCATGGAATTTTCCAGACGGTCTTGAATAAGAGCTGCACAAAAATATAGTCTTAACTCGTGGCGATAACGGGAACAGCTCAAGATCCGAACACTTCGCTCGGACCCGACGCTATTGCCTTTCATCAAAGCCGCATCAGCGGACTCAGAAACACTCTTCCGTTTCCCCTGAGAACCTATGCGCTAAAAGTCAGTGAGGAGCTCTAATGACCGATGTGTCACGCCTACCAGGCCCAATGATGGACGTGTGGGAATGGCAGTACGACGGTGCGTGCCGAGACATGGACACCGAGATGTTCTTCCATCCCGAAGGTGAGCGTGGTGCTGCCAGGCGGCGTCGCGCAGCAAACGCGAAAGCAGTGTGCGCTACCTGTCCCGTCATCGAGCAGTGCCGACAGCACGCACTTGCTTCTCAGGAACCCTATGGTATTTGGGGTGGCATGACCGAAGAGGAACGTCGCGAGATCGTCCAGCGTAAACGTCGCCGCGTGTCCTGATCAGGTCGCTGGCATGCCGGTCTCTTGGAGGAAATCGGCTGCCTATCTCCTAGATAAGGTCGGTGCCTACCTGAAAGTCCCGCTTAGACACACGCCTTACAGGTCAATCTGATACATGCTTTAAAACAGTGGTGGGGTCCTGCAGCTCAGCTGCAGAACCCCACCACTTACTTGTCAGTTGGCTCAGTGCTCGACAATTGCCAGCACGTCACGAGCAGACAGGATCTGGTATTCCTCACCGTCGTACTTGACCTCGGTGCCACCATAGCGGCTGTAGATAACCGAGTCGCCAACCTTCACGTCCATCGGAACACGGTTGCCGTTGTCGTCAATGCGGCCCGGACCCACGGCGATCACTTCGCCTTCCTGCGGCTTTTCCTTGGCGGTGTCAGGAATAACCAGACCGGAAGCGGTGGTACGTTCCGCTTCGAGCTGACGGATCACGATACGATCCTCGAGCGGCTTAATGGAGATCGACACTTCGTTGACTCCCTTTCTCATTCGAACAGGTTCATGGTCGCCTCCTCACGCCTGCCGTCGCGGGGGCCAGGGTCTGGAGACATTCATTGCTGCGTGAAGCTGGATAGGGATCCGAACTTCACGTATGCATCTATTTTAAAGCTCAGTTGGCACTCTGACAATCCGAGTGCCAAAATACCGTGTCCCATGGCCTAGCGCGTGGCCTGGGGCGCGCAGATCTCAGTGGATTGCCTCCACACCGACCAGCTCTTGCCATCCCTCCTCCCCCTGTTCCCCAGGTTCGAACTCGGCACTGTTTCATCGGCACAACAGGCACACGGCTTAACAAATCCGCTGGTCAGAGACTTGTCACGAAGCAGCGTCCCCCTCGTAGATCACCGAAATCGAACCTCGGGACTTAAGGGGGACGTCGGGCCACAGGGTGTGTCGTTGAGATCGAACCTCGGGATCGGGCGTCGGGGATGAAGAGCTGAGGGTATTCGCGAGTGCGCTACACCCAACCTAATACGGCATAAGTTGGCACGTCAGATCCCAGGAAGACACGTATCTCGTCGCATTTGCCAGTGAAACTTACTCCTCAGCGCGCATTCGCACAGGCAACAACGTCTCGCGCTCCAGCATTGGTGAGCCACGCCAGTGAGGGCGGCACTCGTTCTGCCCTTTATACATGTCAGGATAGGAGCGTGGTTTATTCGGATGCATCGCAAGTTTTCGGCGAGTTGATCAGCGGGGACGGCAAGAAACTCCTCTCCGAGATCACAGGTTTCCTGCCTGAAGGCCTCACCGTGCGCACCGCTCAGCCGCACCTCAACACGCTCAATGCCAAGCTTCGATCCCGAGGATATGCGCCGGATCTGATCGCAGAGGCACTGACTTTGACGAGCCTACGAATCCAGGGCAAAGCGAAATTCGGTGAAACAGCAGCCGATATGTTTTTTACTCGTGACGGGCTCGAACAAGCCACGCGCGGTGTCATTGCCGAACGCCACGCGGCGGCATTTGTACAGGCAGGGGCGCATGCAGTGGCGGACCTTGGGTGCGGGATCGGTTCGGATTCGCGAGCTTTCGCCCAAGCGGGATTAGGAGTTGAAGCCGTCGAACTGGACGCAACGACCGCAGCCGTGGCCACCGCCAATCTCTCGAGTTACCCCACTGCACGCGTGCGGGTTGCTGACGTGACGGCGCTCGATATCGACACACTGCGCGCAGACGGCGTGGATGCTCTCTTCGTTGACCCCTCCAGGAGGACCGGCGCTGCACGCGGTTCGCAACGCATTTACGATCCGGAACAGTGGTCTCCGCCCTTGTCACAGGCGATTTCCTGGGCCAAGACAATCGGTCGTGTCGCCATCAAAGTTGCTCCGGGAATCGAGCATGCCACGCTGCCGCCAACCTGGCATGCGCAGTGGACCAGCGTCGACGGGGAACTGGTCGAAGCACTGCTCTACTCCCCCGCGATGGGGCTGCCAGCGGGCCGCTCCGCTTGTGTCATGCGGAGCGCTGCTTCCGGCACAGTGTTTTCGACGCTGATTGACGAGGGAGCCCGCGGAAACTGCGCTGCACGCGTTGCGCAGGCACCTGTCGGTGTCCTTGGCTCGATGCTCACTGAGCCCGATCCTGCAGTGATCCGGTCCGGAGGAATCGCCACGTTGGCCGAGCAATTCGGTGCACACCTCATTTCCGGTTCGATTGCTTACCTCACCGCAGACTCGCTACCCGCTGCCGAATGGTGGACACGGTTTGAGGTGTGCTCGGTGGTTCCTCTGCGCATGAAAGCCATCAAGAAGGCGCTTCGCGAATTCGACCCCAGCTCGGTTGAAATCAAGAAGCGCGGTGCTTCAATCGATACCGGAGCAATGCAGCGCGCTTTAGCCTCGGCGCTTTCTTCCGACTCGGATGGCGGTGAGATGACCGTTTTCGCAACACGGCTTGGCGACACTCACCGTGCAATCCTCACCCGTCGACTCGATCATGCAGGAAACCGTACTTCTCATTAGGTTCTGACCGCGTCATTCCTCTAGGCTCTGACCGCGTCATTGCTCACCTGACGCCTGGGGCGTCCACCTCGTTTCACTGTCTCGTATAGCCGAGACCGTTGCTCCACAGCGGCCCATACTTTGCCGATTACATGGTCGGGGTGGAAGAGATCCGACCAGGTCACACGCACGACGATCCACCCTCGTTTTTCTAGGATGTGCTGGCGCCGCATTTGCTGAGCATAGGAATCTGATACTTCAAAGCGGTTGTCTCCGTACTTGGCATAGCCGTCGAACTCAATGGCGACTTTGGCTTTTTCGAGTGCCACGTCAATGTAGAAGCATCCGCCGAGTCGATCGGCAGGTGAGCGCACTTGGGTGGTCAGACCCGTACAGCCGCCAGATTTCAACACCCACATAAGGGCCGCTTCACCAGTTGATTCGCATCCGGCATCACTATGCCTGCATATCCACTCGGCCCAGCGTCTGCAGCGAAACCCTTTCGGAAGCTGTCGAATCGCTCGTAGCCACGTCTCACGCACACGGCCTTCCTGCTTGCGCGAACGGTGCTCGACGCTCCGCTTGAACCCCGACGTCCGATTCAGCGCACCGCACATCATCGCGAATGCGCACGGCAGAGGCGCCGTGAGAGCTGCCGTCAGGGCTGTTGCGTTCACCGATGTGCATCGCAAAATCACGCACCGAGGCGAGCGACGGTGGCCACTTGGCAGCGCACGCCCCATCTGAAGGTCCAGCTGACGCGGTCTTTCGCTCATGAAGGACCGCGAAGAGTGTCGTCGGATCCGCGCCATTTTCACATGGACCGTCTGCCGCTGCGAACCTTCGCGTGCCAGCGACGCTGTCACCGATTCGCCACTGCGCTGCTCCCACCAGTAGATCACCCCACCCTGGGTCCTGCACGATTCCAATCGAATCGTTCGCATGGTCGGAACAGCTTTTCCAGGTCGTGTGGGCACCAGCAGATGGACATCGCCGCTGAGTTCATATGTATACAAGCCGTGCACCAATGCAGCCGATTCTCCAATCACGACTGCATCTCGGTAGGTCATGGCAGCTGCAATGATCCGCGACAGCTCAATGATTCGCCGTATTTTCCACGGCTCTGCAATGCCATCGAAAACGGCGGTCGACAGGTAAATTCCGCGCACGATCTGAATCAGTAAGCGCCCAGTTTCTGCCGCTACCTGCTTCGGGCGCTGCCGTCTCGACGTCTTGACCATGTACCGTGCAACCCACCGCAGCGTTGGTGGACCGTGGCCGCCGTTGACTGACTCCATCGAGCCCTTCCTTTCACATTCGCGCATTCTGAGACCGCCGCGTTGCCCGCTCCCCCCTCGTCGATTGAGCCAGTATGCGAGAGAACGGGCACGGATGTTCAGCGGTCGCAAGCATCTGTGGAATCCGGCCATCGACGAGGCAGACCTGTGGACAAGCGGGCGCACTGCCGTCTTTCAACTGCCACTCCTGCCCTACTGACCTCTTCACTTCATCCCCGAGGTTCGAATTCGAAGCAGTTATTCACGCATTCTCAGGTATTTCCGGACGAAACCGCAGGTCACAGCTATCCGCCCTTTTCGTTCACCTCGAAAATCCCGTCGAATTCGAACCTCGGGGATGGGGAGGAAGGTGGCGCAAGAAGAAACAAGCGTAGTATCAACGGATCGAGGAATCGCCGAACGCTAGCAACCCCTGCCTGAATGCAGTTGCTGCAACCGCGCCAAGCAGCCAGCTGCTCAACATCGACCCCACCCACGCGCCCGATCGCGATTGACGAAATTCGCCGAGTTGTCGTGCGCGCAGCCTTTCAGACTGGGACAATGATCCAGTTACTAATTCGCATGAGCGCGAGCACAACAGCCGGTGCGCACGGACATCCCTTCAACTAAAACCAGCCGCACCAGCCACCACCCGCCCACGCGTTTCATCCACCGAAAGGCCGAGAACATGCACCTCACGTTCTCCTCGTCCGAACGATCCACCATTGGCGTTGAATGGGAACTCCAGCTCATTGACAAGGATTCCAACGATCTGCGCCAGGCTGCCAACGCCATTCTGGACGCACCCGAAGCTCAGGTCGACGGCAAACTTCACCCCCACATTCAACGCGAGATGCTGCTCAACACCATCGAGATCACATCCGGAGCCCGGCACACGGTCGGTGAATGCATGCGCGACATCACCGAGACGATCGAGCTTCTCCGACCGGTCACGGACCGCCTGCGCATCGAGCTCGGCAGCGCCGGAACCCACCCGTTCGCCTCTCCAGCCTTCCAGCGCGTCACTGACTCAGAGCGCTACGCAGAGCTGGTTGAACGCACACAGTACTGGGGTCGTCAGATGCTCCTGTACGGCATCCACGTCCACGTCGGCGTCGAGTCGCGAGACAAAGTGCTCCCGCTTCAATCAGCCCTCGCCTCGCGCCTGGGACATATGCAGTCACTCGCAGCATCCTCGCCCTTCTGGTCAGGACGCGACACCGGGTACGCCTCGAACCGCGCGATGGTTTTCCAGCAACTTCCCACAGCCGGCATCCCTCAACAGTTCGAACAGTGGGACCAGCTGGAAAAGTACGCCGCAGACATGATTCGCACCGGCATCATCGATGGTTTTGATGAGGTGCGCTGGGACGTTCGCCCCTCCCCCAAGCTCGGCACCGTGGAGAACCGCGTCTTCGATGCCGCCACCAACGCGACGGAGGTCGCAGCCCTTGCAGCACTGACACACTGCCTGGTCGAATGGTATTCACGCAAACTCGACGCCGGGGAGCAGATCGAGCCTATGCCGGAGTGGTTTGTCGCTGAGAACAAGTGGCGTTCAGCGCGTTACGGGATGGAAGCGATCCTCATTTTGGATGCGCATGGCAACGAAGAATTGGTCACCGACACGGTCGTTCGTATGCTGAACGATCTGGAGCCTGTGGCGAAAGACCTCAAATGCGCTGACGAGTTGGCAAGTATTGAGAAGATCCTCAAACTCGGAGCGTCCTACCAGCGTCAACGCATCGTCGCTGAGAATGCACGGCACAACTCTCGCGAAGCGGTCACCGAGCTGCTGCTCGCCGAGATGCGTGCCGGCCGCCCGCTTAACCCGCTCGAGTTCCTCAACACCCGCTCCAAGGGTGCTCCGAGCACGGACCGAGACTCCAAGAAGTAGTGTTTTTCGCCTCTCGGCGTGCTGCTGTCAGCATTGCCGAGGGCGACCTTCTGCCTCGCATCACCGGTTAGGTGAACAACATTCGTACTCGGAGACCACTGCCATGTCGGCGTTTGTCGGCGCCATCCACGTCTGAGTCAACGGCATCGCAGAATCCGGTGAAAAGTCCCAGTCCGATGGCGCCGCACCACCGGCAACGAGACGAGCTCCCAGTGCCGCGATCTGCGCCCCGTTGTCAGTGCAAAAACGCATGGGAGGCATACGCACAGTTAGCCCTGCGCCCTCGGCGCGCTCCTGGATCAGCTGGCGAAGCCGCGAGTTGGCTGAGAAACCTCCGCCGATCACAATGGTGTCGCACCCCGTATCGAGGCATGCCCTCACCGTTTTGGCGGTCAGCGAGTCATTGACCGCTTCGGAAAAGCCGGCACAGATATCTTCTGCCCGAAGCTCAGCGCCGCGAGCCTTCTCTCCCTCGACGTATCGGGCGACTGCGGTCTTCAACCCTGAGAAACTGAAGTCGTAGCGGTAACGGTCCTTGTCTTTAACGGCGTGGAGGCCTCGTGGGAAACGAATGGCGTCGCGGTCTCCTTGCTGAGACAGGCGATCCACGTGCGGCCCTCCAGGGTAGGGCAGCCCGAGCAGACGGCCAACCTTGTCAAAAGCCTCACCTGCAGCGTCGTCCAGTGTGCCTCCGAGTTCACGCACGCCATCGACCCAGTTCTCGACGAGCAGGATGTTGGAGTGTCCGCCCGAGACAACAAGACCGATAAAGCGCTCCGGAAGGGGACCTTCAGCCAGCCCGTCTACCGCCATATGCCCGATGACATGGTTGACTCCGTACAGTGGCTTATCGAGTGCCAATGCCAGCGATTTTGCCGCGCAGATTCCCACTGTCAGAGATCCAACCAGTCCTGGACCTGCACTGACGGCAATGGCATCTACATCGGATAGCGAGGCGCCTCCCTCGTGCAATGCACTGTCGAGGGTCGGAATGAAAGATTCCAGGTGTGCGCGTGACGCAATTTCGGGGATGATTCCGCCGTACCGAGCGTATTCGTCCATCGATGTGGCGGTGCGGTCGATCAGCAGCTCAGTTCCGCGTACCAGTGCCACACCGGTTTCGTCGCATGTCGATTCGATTCCAAGAATGAGGGGTTCAGATTCGCCAGTCACAGACGCGATTGTAGTCCCTGCGCGCCCTGATGACGATTTTGCACACCTCAACAGCGACGAGGGTGGCCGACGAAGCTCTATTTGTCGGTGATGAAAGTGTCAATGAGCAGCCTCGTATCCGCGTATCGGTCCTCATCCGTGGCTGACCCGTAGACGAAAAGAAGATACTCGTCGGAACTATCTGCTCGATAGGCGGTAACGATGTTGAACAGGTCCGGGATTGAGCCGGTTTTGACTCCGTACACATGCGGATCGTACTGCGGCTTGTCGGGGTCCAGGAAGTAGTTCGTGTTTTTCCATTGATACTCGCCCGTGGAGGTCTGAACTGACGCTGTGGGCATTGCGACAATATCGCGGAACCACTGTTTGGTCATGAGTGCGGTCACCACGCGCGAAACGTCCCGCACAGTCGATCGGTCAACGGTGTTCAGACCTGAGGGCTCGGAGATGTGCGTATCGTTGTAGCCGTGGTCCGCTAGGAATTGCGCCAGCCCCTCGACGTAGGCAGCGAGGGCGTCCTGTGGCGCAGCCTTTTCATTATTGAGCAGGTCGCGGCCGGTTCCCACGGCTATTGCATATGCCGCGTCATTGCCTGAGGGCAGCAGCAACCCCGTGAGCAGTTCGCGCAACGTGTACTCGCCCGGCACGATTCCAGCGAGTGAGGAGTTGTCGGGCGGCATCAAAAGTGTTTCCTCATCGACACTGAGAACATCGTCGAGGGAGAGCCTACTCACGGCGTATTCAACGGTGAAGAGCTTCTGAGTACTGGCAGCACTGACGGCGCGATCAATCTGTTCGGCCGCGATCAGGTCGCCGGTTTGGGCATCCATCACCTGCCAGCTCGCAGCAGTTGTAGCCACTGCAGGGTGGTCGAACGGGTCGTGCGCGATGGGCATGTTTTCAGCCGATTGCGACTGGTTGGCTGTCACGTCGACTGCTCGCGCCGGCTCGACGTTATCATCACTGGCCGACTGGCTCGCGGCTGCTGGCGTGTTTTCCACCTGTGCACGCAGCGCACTGATGGTGGGACTGTCCCATGCCAACGCTACCGCGACAAGGATGCTGGCCAGCAGGCAAATTCCCACGCGTGTCGTCACCGTTGCGATGGTTGCACCTGCCGAATGGGAAGTGTGTGCCGGGAAGCGTTTGTGATCCGCGTACGCACTGTCACTGCCGGTCGAATCGCTTTCTTTAGGTGAGACAGGCCGAAGGGGAAATGGACCAGGCCGTTCACAGGTCGGGTCATCCCAAGGTTGCGGCGGATAGGAGGCCGGCATCTCGGAGTCTGTGCTACCTCGGAGTTGCTCACCTCCCTCGGCACTGTCCGCGCTTGTTGTGCTGGTAATGCTGGAAGAACCGTCAGGGTCGGCAGCGCTGGTCGTACCGGCGGCGGTCTTCGGATCGGTGCGAAGTGCAAGCGGATCAGGTAAAGGGCGCCGCGCTTTCCTGCCGATGCGTGTGTGTTGGCGCCCGCCCGCTGATAGGAATATCGGCATCGCCAACACCTCCGTTCGCATGCGTCACCGGCACTGCCAATGCGTCGATTGTATTATGCGTGTTCCCTGCGGCCGCGACACCACCCGGTGACGAACCGCATCCACCCGCGCCTCAAGCCCCAGACACAAGCCCCGAGCCCTGCCCCAGTCCAAGTCCTAGGGCCCCAAGCCCAATTACACGTCCCCCTGTTCTAGAGCCAGTCCAGTAAAAATGCCAGCGTTCGTACCCATCCCGACCCAGTCGCATCTCACCCCAGTCCCGACCCAGTCCCGTCTCAGTCCCGTCTCAGTCCCGTCCCAGTCCCGTCCCAGTCCCCCAGGTTCGAATTCGGCATCGACGAGGGCGACTCGACGAGGCTGATCACGATAAAAGCGCAGGTCACAAGCTTCCTGCTTCGATCACACCGATTCAAACCGCGCCGAATTCGAACCTCGGGGTACGGGAGGGTGCGGCACTGACGCAGCAGGGTTGGGTTCGGCAGCATGGTTGGACCCAGCAGCATAGTTGGGTCCGAGGTCACGCAGGCTTTGCGCGCACAGAAGGGAAAGCACAGACAGCAGCGTCAGCGTAGGTGACAGGGTCGAGGGCGGCAGCATGAAGGGCGGGAGCCAAGTTTTCACTTGGCTCCCGCCCCCAACTGCAAGACTCTGGCACCTGTCGGGGCTACTGCCCCATGGGTGACAGGTCCTCGAAGTTTACAACCCTTTGAACAGTGCCTTTCCGAGCTGACGGTTCAGCGTGGAGATCACATCCAACGGGATCTGCTTCGGGCAGACAGCCGCGCACTCGCCGATGTTGGTGCAAGCGCCAAAGCCTTCAGCGTCCATCTGGTTAAGCATCGCGTTGACGCGCTTGAGGTTCTCCGGCTTACCTTGCGGCAGCAGGTTCAAGTGCGTGACCTTCGCGGAGGTGAACAACATGGCCGATGCATTCGGGCATGCAGCCACACACGCACCGCAGCCAATGCAGGCAGCAGCTTCGAACGCCTTGTCTGCATCCTGCTTCGGGATCGGCGTGGCGTGCGCATCCGGCGCAGCACCCGTGTTGACGGAAATGTAGCCGCCAGCCTGGATGATGCGGTCGAAAGCAGAACGGTTCACGACCAGGTCGCGAATAACCGGGAAACCGTTGGCACGCCACGGCTCGATGGTGATGGTGTCGCCATCGTTGAAGTGACGCATGTGCAGCTGACATGTGGTCGTCACCTCGGGTCCGTGAGCGATGCCGTTGATGACCAGGCCGCACTGACCGCAGATGCCTTCACGGCAGTCCGAGTCAAATGCAATCGGTTCTTCCCCGCGTTCGAAGAGTTCTTCGTTGAGAATGTCGAGCATTTCGAGGAATGAGGATTCCTCGGATACTCCGCGGACTTCGTACTCGTGCATGGCACCGGGGTCCTCGGGCCCGTTTTGGCGCCAGATTCTTAATGTCAGGTTCACTTGTAGCTCCGCTGTTTCAGCTCGATGTTGTTGTAGATCAGATCTTCCTTGTGCAGGATTGGGGGCTGCCCCTCACCGGTCCACTCCCAAGCGGCGACGTACAGGAACTTGTCGTCGTGACGAAGTGCCTCGCCCTCGGGTGTCTGGGACTCTGCGCGGAAGTGGCCGCCACACGATTCCTCGCGGTGCAACGCATCCACGCACATGAGCTCGCCCAGCTCCATGAAGTCAGCGACGCGACCGGCGCGCTCCAGGGACTGGTTGAGTTCTCCGACTGACCGTCCGGGCACACGCACGTTTGCCCAGAAGTCCTGGCGCAACTTACGGATCATATCGATCGCCTTGCGCAGGCCTTTCTCGGTACGCTCCATGCCGCAGTATTCCCACATGATATGGCCAAGTTCCTTGTGGAAGGAGTCCACCGAGCGGTTGCCTCCCACTGCCATCAGGCGATCGATCTTGTCCTGTGCTTCCTTCATCGCTGCCACAACATCCGGGCTCGACTTGTCAAGCTTCGGCAAACCGAAAGCGTGCGCCAGGTAGTCGTTGATGGTGTTAGGCAGAACGAAGTAGCCGTCTGACAGGCCCTGCATCAGTGCCGATGCACCCAGTCGGTTGGCACCGTGGTCGGAGAAGTTAGCTTCACCTGCCACGTACAGGCCATCGAGGTTCGACTCGAGGTCGTAGTCAACCCACAGGCCGCCCATGGTGTAGTGGACTGCAGGGTAAATACGCATCGGAACGTCGTACGGGTTGTCACCGGTGATGCGCTCGTACATGTCGAACAGGTTGCCGTACTTGGCGCTGACGGCCTCGCGTCCCATGCGCTCGATGGCTTCTGAGAAGTCCAGGTACACGCCACGGGCCACGCCTTGAATCTCAGGTCCGACACCGCGACCTTCGTCGCACATGTTCTTCGCCTGGCGCGACGCAATATCGCGGGGAACGAGGTTACCGAACGAGGGGTAGATGCGTTCGAGGTAGTAGTCGCGATCTTCCTCCGGAATCTCGCGAGGGTCCTTCTTGCAGTCTTCCTTCTTCTTCGGCACCCAGATGCGACCGTCGTTACGTAGCGATTCACTCATCAGGGTCAGCTTGGATTGCTGATCGCCATGCTGAGGAATACAGGTCGGGTGGATCTGCGTGAAGCACGGGTTCGCGAAGTATGCGCCCTTACGGTGTGCACGCCAGATGGCGGTTGCATTGCAGCCCATTGCGTTGGTTGACAGGAAGAACACGTTGCCGTATCCGCCGGTCGCCAACACGACTGCGTCAGCTACGTACGGTTCCAGCTCGCCGGTGGACATATCGCGAGCGACGATGCCGCGAGCCTTGCCGTCAGAGACGATCAGTTCGACCATTTCATGACGTGAGTGCTCGATGACGGTTCCTGCCGCAACCTGACGCTCCAGCGCTTGGTAGGCACCGATCAGCAGCTGCTGACCTGTCTGGCCACGTGCGTAGAACGTACGGGAAACCTGCACACCACCGAAGGAGCGGTTGTCCAGAAGACCGCCGTACTCGCGTGCGAACGGCACGCCCTGCGCGACGCACTGGTCAA
This sequence comes from Pauljensenia sp. UMB10120, assembly GCF_030212035.1. Lineage (NCBI taxonomy): Bacteria > Bacillati > Actinomycetota > Actinomycetes > Actinomycetales > Actinomycetaceae > Pauljensenia > Pauljensenia sp. UMB10120. The sequence goes on from NZ_JASODH010000010.1 coordinate 17,643, forward strand.
TGATGTTGGCGCTGACTTCTGCCAGTCGATACACGTTTGTTTCACGGGCGCGGTAGTCACCACCCTTGACCGTGTCGTAGAAGAGCCGGTAAACCGAGTCGTTGTCGTTGCGGTAGTTCTTTGCCGCGTTGATGCCGCCTTGAGCAGCGATGGAGTGTGCTCGACGGGCGGAATCCTGATAGAAGAACACGTCGACGTGGTAGCCCATTTCGCCCAGCGACGCGGCAGCGGCGCCGCCGGCCAGACCGGTTCCCACAATGATGACGTGAAGTTTGCGTCGGTTCGCAGGGTTGACGAGGGCTGCAGAGAACTTTCGCTGCTCCCAGCATTGTGACAACGGCACGTCCAGAGGCGCTTTCGTGTCGGCAATGGCGTCGCCCTCGCGATACAAGCCTGCTATTAATGTCTCACTCATTTTGTATCTGTGCCTTACCTACTAGGAGATCATGCCAACCGCGATGGCAACCGGAGGAGCCATGAACATGACAAAGATGAGGCCGCCAATGAGCCCTGACAGAATCACCATGGCTTTGCGGGTATTTGAACGAACCCAGCCCAGAGTCTGGAATGCGGACCAGAAACCGTGGCACACGTGAAGGCAGGCGACGCCTACGAACACGAGGTAAACCAGCACCATCAAAGGATTCTGGAAGGTGGCAACCATTCGCTCATATGGAGTGTTCTCGATGGCAAAACCGGTGCGCACCACACCCATCGTGAAGTGAAGGAGGTGGAAGACGATCCCGATCAGCAGGATGACTGCCGTTACGCGCATGGTGCGTGCCGCATACGCCACTGCCGCGTCTTTCTTGACGACGTAGCGTGTGGGGCGTGCTCGGCGTGAACGCAGCCAGACCTGAGCGGCGGATACAACGTGAATGACCAGGAAAAGGATCATTGCAGCGCGGAATACCCAGATAAATCCGCCGTAAGGGAAGATTGGAACGAACGCTTCACCCTTCAGCCAGTGGGCGTAGTGATCGTACGCCTCTTGACCGAGGAACATTTTCAGGTTGCCGTACGAGTGGAACAGCAAGAATATTACGAAGACCAGACCGGAGACCGCCATCAGTTGTTTCATGAACACTGACGTGGTCCACGCATGTCGCTTCTTCGTCACAACAGTTTTCGTGGCCATGGCTTTAGCCTATCGACCTGACACGGCCATCACGCCCAAACCGCCGCCCGTTTTTCCGCCCTTCCTACCTTGAGGAGGACGTTTTTGGCTTATTTTCGCGCCTGCGTCGGCTCGCGCTACCGGCCGTTTCCGCGTTGTCACCACAGCAGCGACCGTGTGGCGCCCACTGCGAACCACGCAATTAGGCAACCCATAACTTTCAAATATGACGGAAGTCCCGGTTAGCGGCGAGTGCGCGCATCGTGATGGCATCTTCGAGCGGGTGATGGAAGTAGCGAGGGACTCGTCCCATTGCATCGAACCCTGCAATCTCATAAAGGCGCTGGGCAGCGACGTTCGACGAACGTACTTCCAGGAAAATTCGTTCAGCACCAGCCGACCAGGCGCCCTCCATGAGCCGATTGAGCAGTTCGCGCCCAATCCCTCGGCCGCGCCACGCGCGGGTCACACCGATCGTCATGATGTCGGCGTCAGGACCAATCCGCACTCCGCCGTATCCCACGGGTTCCGCCGCAGACTTCTCAGATCCGCCAGCCTGAGCGAGCAGGTACAACCGTCCGGGTGCACGCAGTTCCTGTTCGATCATGGTGCTGGTCCACGGGTCTTCGGCAAAAATGTCGCGTTCGAGGGTTTCCATGATGGCAGCGTCGCCCTCGCCCATGGGTCGAAAATTGACGAGGGGGACCTGCTCACTGGTGTCGTGCGCGGGCGCGCTGTCAGGCGAATTGGCCATTTACATGCGTTCGGGACGCTGTCCGTGAATGTCGGGGCGGCGCAGGTACAGGGGCTGCGTGTCCAGTGTGTCCTCTAGGCCGCGTTCGAGGCGGGAGCGGACAATTCGGCTGGCCACGGACACATCGAAGGGAGTCACAGGCACTATCTGGACGGCTGAAAGAGCTTCCTCAGCGAAAGACGGAAGTGTTCCGGTGGTCACCAGCATGGAGGCGCTGGCCTGCAGTTCGTTCGCCAACGTCCGCACTGGCCCCACCGTCGGCTCGGTGATGGTGGCTACATCGTCGGGACCTTGAGCTTCGTACTGTGCCCAGTACATTTCATGACGGCGAGCATCCGTCGCCACGATCACACGCTGATCTGGTGGCAAAAGGTCCAGGCCGGCTCGGGCAATCATGTCCAGGGAGCACACACCGTACAGAGGGATGCCGGCTGCGCGCGCAATGGTGCGTGCACTGACCAAGCCGGCTCGCAAACCTGTGAAGGGTGCCGGACCGGTTCCCACGATAACGGCATCGATATCATCCGAGTTTAAAGGCCCTTCGACACCTGCTTCGGCTAGCACCTGGTGGATGAGTGGCGCAATGGATTCGGCATGGTGGCGAGCAGAGTCATTGGAGGCATACAGCGTTGGTTCACCCTCGCGGACAAGCGCGATGGTGGTAGCGCCGGAGGTGTCAATACAAAGGTCAGTCACGGTGGGATCCTACTTCTTCGTGTAAGTCAGTGGTGGGCGCATCCAGTCCTGCGAGCGCCCGAGCCTTTTCATCCAGGTCATCGAGTACGCCAGCCCAGCGGGTTCCATGCAAAATGAAGGTCAGCGTGCGTTCGCCACTGTCAATATCTTCCAGGTCGATCACATCGTGATGCGTCTGGCCATCGGCGTGAGCATCTGCCTCATCAGCCTGACGGCCGGCATGAATATGTGCCTCATCAGCCTGACAGCCGCAGTGAGCATCTGTTTGACGGCCTAAGTGAGCATCTGTGCCCTCATCGTCACCGCCGGCAGCGGTTCCTTCGGCGCGTTCGATCACGATTTCCAGCCGATCATCCGACAACTGCTCGGTCTTGCCTTCGCCCCACTCGATAACCGTGACCGTGTCTTGCGTAGTGGAGTCCAAGTCTACGGTTTCCAGATCATCCAGGTCGGTGATGCGGTAGGCATCAGCATGGACGAGGGCGAGCCCGCCCTCGTCCAACGGCGGGTGGATACGGCTGACGGTAAATGTCGGAGACGTGACGTGGCCACGCACATTCAGTCCCTGCCCAATCCCCTGCGTCAGCGTGGTTTTTCCCGCACCCAATGGGCCGTTGAGCATGATGACGTCGCCTGCGCGCAGTGTGCTGGCCAACGCTTTGCCAATGGCTCGCGTATGGTCGGCGCTGGTGACGTGAATTGTCGATTCCTGAACCTGAGTCATCTCCACGATCTTTCGTTATGGGCGTGCAGTGGCCGGGATATACACGCGGGGTACACGCGGCCCGATACGCGTCACGATTTCATAGTTGATGGTGTCTGCAACCTGAGCCCACTCGTCGGCAAGTGGAACGTCCGGCGTGTCGGGATCATCCGGGTTTCCAAACAGAATGACTCGACTGCCAACCGGTGCGGGTGGCTCATGGTATTGGCCAAGATCGGGTCCTTGTTCGCCAGGCTGGGCGTTTTCAGCGTCGCTCACCGGTCCAAGGTCGATCATGAACTGGTCCATGCAGATCCGGCCGACCGCGTGGGTACGGATGGTGCCCGTCGGGGTAATCACGCTGACTGGCCCCGCATTCGAAGCCGCGCGAGGTACTCCATCGCCGTAGCCGATCGGCACTAAACCGAGCCATCGTGGCCCAGGTGTTGTCCATGTACCTCCATAGGAGACGGCCTGATCCCCCTCGACAATCTTGATCATCTCGAGGTTTGCTTCCAGGCGCATGGCAGGCCTGAAGTGGAGGTCGCGAGCGGTGCGCTGAGCGGGGTTGGGGCTCAGACCATACAGGCCGATACCGTCGCGCACCATGTCGAAGCATGCGCGCTCATGCCACAGGATCGCGGAGGTAGCACCGACGTGGCGGATACGTGGGTGGATCCCGGCGTCGGCCAGAATCTCCAGGCCGGCGTCGAAGCGGTCCAGCTGAGTGGCAGTGGCGCTCAGTCCTTCCGGGGAGTCTTCATCGGCGCGAGCCAGATGTGTCCAGGCTGCAACGACATCAACCGTCTGGTCCTGGACACTCATCGCCAATGCTGACGCCAGGGCCGGCAGTGTTGACAGGGTGGCTCCGGCTCGGGACATTCCGGTGTCGATCTTGACGTGGACGCGCGCAGTCTTGCCGGCCTCCCGGGCACTGGCTGCCAGGCGGGCGAGTGTGGACACTACCGACACGGACACGTCAATGTCATCATCTATCGCGCCGCGCCACGTGGTGTCGCTGGGGCCGAGCCACGTCAGAATATGGACGTCGTCGCGCGAGTATCCTGCCCGGTCGAGGACGGCTCGCACGCGCCGCGCCTCTGCCAGCTGGGCTGCGCCAAACCAGGTGAATCCAACGCGGGCTGCTGCCAATGTGACCTGAGCGAGCCCGTGCCCGTAGGCATCTGCCTTCACGATCGCCATGTGTTGACACGTGGGACCATCCTGGCGCAAAACGGCAGCGTTATGCTCGATGGCACCCAGGTCGATGACAGCGCGGGAGGGGTACTCTTCCACTGCGATGGAGTCACATTCACCGACTGATTCGTTCAACAACACGCCTTTAGTATTGCACTGCTGGTCGCCGGTACATATTCACGCGACTGTGCGCTGCGTTATAAGAGCTGTTCACGAGGCCGTCGTCCGTTGCAGTACAGTGCCGACGAGGGGGCTGATTGCCGCAGCAATGTCGGCTGCACCGATTGGATGTCCCCCACCGAATGTGCTGATCACCCCATGGTGTGCGCGGTCCTGGCCGATCGGTCTGCTCGGGTTCTTGGCCTCGCGGAGTTTAGCGACGTCCTCGGCATCGCTGCGCGTGTCGGATGGACTGGTACGCGTGCTGCGCGCACCGCTTGCTTGGATCCCTGCCTGCGCGTGCAGCCACACCGCAGCGCCCACTGCTCCTACGCGGCGAGCCGCTGTATCGACTGCACACTGGGGATTAGCCAGCACTGCACCGATCACGCCAGCCAGAACATCTCCTGAGCCGGCCACACCGGTCCAGCCACACGATTCAGCGTTGACCGCAAGCAGCGGTAGACCGCCCTCGTCAATCGCACAAATTACCGTTGTTGCGCCTTTGAGAACGACGGTCGCCCCACTCGCGCGCGCCAGCTCAGCTGCCCAATGAGCAGGGCAGGAGTCGATGTCAGTACGGCTGGGCGAACGGTCAGTCAGTGCATCAAGCAATGTCGCTGCCTCCCCCGCATGGGGTGTGAGCACTGCTGAGGACATGTCACATGCCTCGCTCAGCTCCACCACCAGAGGCAATGCTGACGCGTCAATGACCGTCGGCAGGTGCTGGTCCAAAGCATCGATGATGACATCTCGGGCATGGCTCAAGCGCTCGTCATCGATTCCGCATCCGACAACTACTGACTGCGCGCATCCGGTGCCGCACACGATGTCGGGAAATCTCATCAGGGCAAGGGTACGCACCGAGGCGGTCGAATCAAGGCGAATCATCCCAACACCCACGCCATGTGCGCCGCTGACGGCGAGCACTCCGGCTCCCGGGTAGGTTTCGGATCCGCTGCAGATGCTCACAACACCGCGTGTGTACTTGTGATCGAGGCGGCCAGGGGCGCGCATGCATCTTCGAGCATCCGCGCATGTCAGCACACGCACCGCCGCGTGTGGTCGGGCATCGAATTCGCCTTGAGTGTACTCGTCAGGCCGAGCAGCCCTATCGGCTTGCGAAAGGTCCCCAGCAAGTCCCCTGCCGCCACTGCCAGCTTGTTCCAGATCAGCGGCAAGGCCCAGATCCACCACGTCAATACTTCCTGCGCGGTAGCACGCAGGAGGCAGTACCAGTGGAGTCTTCAGCGCACCCATCGTGACAGTTCGCGTCGCATGAACTGCATGGGTCGGACACGCTCCATCAGCGCTCCCCACCCCTGTTGGCACATCCACCGCCACGACGAGCGCACCAGTTTTCTGCACCTGTTCATTGACGGCGTCCACGAGTCGAGCGAGCGGTTCGCGCAACGCACCCTTCAGTCCCGTTCCGCACAACCCGTCGATCCAGATGTCGGTTGGCGGTAGATCCGCGCATAGGTCCCCCTCGTCCATCGATGCGGAAATTATGCGCGCACCGGCCTGGCGTGCTGCTTCAAGGGCACGAGGGTGTGGGTGGTCCGATATGACGAGGGCGACCGCCGCGCCAACGCTTTCTGACAAGGCCACATAAGACAGGGCATACAGGGCATCTCCACCGTTGTCTCCGCCGCCAACCAACGCTGTGACCCGCACCGTTGCCCCGTCAGCCGGACACATCTCCAGCACTGCATCAGCCACGCCGCGAGCTGCCTTGCGCATGAGCCGGTCGGGGTCATCCTCGCGGCAGGCACGATCCACATGCACCGCTTCAGCTTCGCGCACAACCTCAGGTGTATAGGCTGTCACGTCATCAGCGTCATGCATCATTCAACGGTCACTGACTTGGCCAGGTTGCGCGGCTGATCGACATCCAGCCCCTTCGCGCCTGCCAGTTCACAGGCCAAAATCTGGAGTGGGATCACCGTCAGAAGTGGTGCGTACAACGTGGGAGCGGGCGGGATCCGGAAGATCACATCTGCACATTCGTCAGCCGAATGGTCATCTTGCTCGGCCACCACCAATGTCCGAGCGCCGCGAGCGCGCACCTCCTGAATATTGGAGACCACTTTGCGGTGCAGTTCGGGGCGGCGAGGCGTGGGCAGAACCACCACCACGATCTGCCCATCTTCAATCAGTGAAATCGGGCCATGCTTGAGCTCGCCGGCGGCGAACCCTTCGGCGTGGATGTAGCACAGTTCCTTCAGTTTCAGCGCACCTTCAAGGGCGGTGGGGAAACCGACGTGGCGGCCCAGATAGATCATCGATTCGACATCGGTCAACGAACGCGCAACGTCGCGAATCTGGTCCCAGCCGCTGATGATCGTGCTGATTTTCGAGGGAATCGCAAAGAGCTTGTCCATGTAATCTGCGATTTCATCGGGGTACTTGTTGCCGCGCACCTGCGCCAGATACAGCCCCAAAATATACGTCGCTGCGATCTGCGCGGTGTACGCCTTCGTGGAGGCAACCGCGATCTCCGGGCCGGCATGTGTCAGCAGCACAGCGTCTGATTCACGAGAAATCGTGGAGCCAGGCGTGTTGACCAGTGCGATCACGCGGGCGCCCTGCTCGCGGGCGTGACGAATCGCCATGATGGTATCCATCGTTTCCCCCGACTGAGAAATGGCGACAACAAGCGTCTTTTCGGACACAACCGGGTCGCGATAACGGAACTCGTGAGCCAGCTCGACTTCCACGGGGATGCGGCACCAATGTTCGATCGCATATCGCGCCACCTGCCCGGCGTGAGCGGCACTGCCACAGGCAACAATGATCATCTTGTCCACGCTGCGCAGTACGCTTTCCGGAATGCGCAGTTCGTCCAACGACAGTTTGCCTGAGGCATCCATCCGCCCGGCCAGTGTCTGCTCAACCGCTCCGGGTTCTTCATGGATTTCCTTTTCCATGAACGTGCCAAAGCCTTCTTTTGTCACCGGTCGACGCGAGTAGTCACCTTCCAGCTTCTTCGGCTCGGTAACAGCGCCATCCTGGTCAATAATCGTCACGTGCTGCGCGGTGACAAGGGCGAGCTGGTCCTGCCCCACTTCGATGACATCAGTAGTGAATTCGCTGAAAGCAAGCACGTCGGAGCCGAGGAAGTTCTCCCCTTCACCGAGTCCGATCACCAGAGGCGATGAGCGTCGTGCCGCCACGATCACGCCCGGTGCATCATCACAGATCGCCAGCAAAGTGAACGTGCCGCTGATCTGCTCAGTTGCCGCGCGCATGGCGCCCACGAGGCGTTGCGCACCATCGCGTTGTTCTGCCGGTACGCCTGTCAGATCTTCCGACCAGCGCGGCGCGGTGGATGTACTTGCCACGCGGTCAGCCGAGGTGCCGACACCTCCCTCGTCAATGGGCAATCCGGAGTACAGACGCCCGATGAGGTGCGCGACGACTTCGGTGTCGGTGTCGGATTCAAAGGTTTCGCCCGCTGCGGCAAGCTGCGTTCGTAATGCGTCGGCGTTTTCGATAATTCCGTTATGGACGAGGGCGACTTTCCCATCCGCGGATGTATGCGGGTGTGCGTTGGCAACGCTCGGCTGGCCATGTGTTGCCCAGCGGGTGTGGCCGATCGCCTCAATAGCATCGTCGGGACGCTGACTGTCAATCTGCGCACGCAACTGGGACAATTTTCCGACCGCGCGGATGACTGTGGGTTTGGGCCGGTCGGCCGATCCGAGTGCGACTCCAGCTGAGTCGTACCCGCGGTATTCCAGATTTGCCAGGCCCTTCATGACAACGTCAAGCGGGCGCTGGGAGGGGACTTCCCCCACGTATCCAACAATTCCACACATATTAGACATTTCAACACACGCAGGGGGCGATCGGGAGTTTTTGACGCCCGTGGCGTCGACTCGCGTGCCATGAGCGGGATGCATGGCAGTGGGGATCGGCCCGCGTCGTCTTGCTCCAGCTGGCCGTCAGGTATGTGGGTGCAAGACGGACGCAAGGGGACAGGCAGTTGTGAGCGCTCGCGGGGCATGACCATCGGGTCCTCGTGATCGGAGCCACGCGACCAGCGCATCCAAGATTGCTCACAGACCGCCACATTCACGTCAAATCCCTGCATTGGACCGCTGTATTAGGGGACAATGGCGCCGTGATCTTTAATGACGAGTCCGCCCGAGCACAAGGCCCATTTTCATCGTTTAGCCGTGAGCACTGGAAAAAACTGGCCGCGCGCACGCCCCTGCCGCTAACCGACGAGGACATCTCACAGCTGGCATCCTTGGGCGATCCCATCGACATGAACGAGGTTGACGCCATTTACCGGCCGTTGTGCGCGCTGTTGCAGGTCTACATACAAGGACGGTATCTGCGGGCACGCGCACGGGCCGACTTCCTCGAAGAGGATGCGCCTGTGACACCTTTCGTCATCGGTATCGCTGGGTCGGTTGCGGTTGGCAAATCCACTGTTGCTCGCCTGTTGCAGCTCCTGTTGTCGCGATCACCGCACACGCCTCGGGTCGACCTGGTGGCCACAGATGGCTTCCTTTTGCCCAACGCGGTCTTGGAAGAGCGAGGAATCCTGGCACGTAAGGGATTCCCTGAATCGTACGACCGCGGAGCACTGCTGAACTTTGTCGCGTCGGTGAAGGCGGGCATTTCCCCTCTGCAGGTTCCTGTTTATTCGCATGTCACATACGATATTCGTCCCGATAAGTTCACCACGATCGAGCATCCGGAAGTCTTGATCGTTGAAGGGCTGAACGTGTTACAGCCGCCTCGTACCCATCCTGGCGGCCTCGGTTTAGCGGTATCAGACTACTTTGATTTCTCCATCTACGTGGACGCGCGTGAGGATGACATTGAGCAGTGGTACGTCGACCGATTCGCGCAGCTTCGCTCGACCTCCTTCCAACGTGAGGATTCCTTCTTCCGGACCTATGCGGGCTTGAGTGATTCTGAAGCAGAGGCCACTGCTCGGATGGTGTGGCACGCTATCAACTTGCCGAACCTGTACGAGAACATTTTGCCGACACGCGAACGCGCCACGCTGATTTTCACCAAGGGCGCCGATCACCGGGTCGAATCCCTTCATCTGCGCAAGGAATAGCACCCCTCGCTCCGGTTAGGATCTGAGCCAGTCGAGCTCTACCATCCGCACCGTCCTCCCCCAGTTCCCCAGGTTCGAACTCAACGTGCGTTCATCCACCTGTCCTTCCCCCAGGTTCGAACTCGGCACGCATTTGGCCAGGCACGGACAGATACTGCAGCTATTGATGCAGTTCAGCGCCGAGGCAAGTCACCCTCGGCAATAAGACGGGCGCCGAATTCGAACCTGGGGGACGGGGCGGGCGAGGCAGACAGGGACAGCGGTAAGAAATGAGGCTGCGCCACTGACGGCACTCAGACGCGCCCCGATGCGCAGATGGCTAGCGCGTGATGCAGCGCCCGAAGTGGCAGCGCTACGAATCTGGCACGGCTACCCCCGCACCTCCAGTTCATTACGGTCAGACGACCACCGATTCTCCAGCGCAGTTAGTCCAGCTTAGTCAGCCTAAGGCAGCAGAACCAGTGCTCTCGCTCCAGCACCGCACAACCAGCTGCTCCCCCAGGCCTGAAGACCGCTACAACTCAGGGCCGTCTACAGTGCGAGGCGATCACGCACCACATCGGCCAGGTGCTGCGCAATCCTGTCAGCCTCATCCTCACTGGCCGCTTCAACCATGACACGGACGAGCGGTTCGGTACCGGATGGGCGCATCACCACGCGACCCGTCTCCCCCAACTTCTTCTCAGCAACGGCAACCTCGTCGGCCAACGCCTGATCGTCATGGAGGCGAGCCTTGTCCACGCCGGACACGTTGATCAAAGTCTGTGGCAAGCGTTCGATCGGCGCGGTCAGATCAGCCAGATCGCGACCGCTTTCATGCACGAGGCGAGCCAGCAACATTGACGTCAAAACACCATCCCCCGTCGTGGCATGATGGCGCGCGATGACATGTCCGGACTGCTCACCACCCAACGCGAACCCGCCCTCAATCATTGCTTCGAGGACATAGCGGTCACCCACTGCCGTCTGAACAGTGGTGATACCAGCTTTCTCCATTGCAAGTTTCAGGCCAAGGTTCGACATGATGGTGACGACCAGTGTGTCGTGGTCAAGTTCGCCCGCCTCGTGCATGGCGAGGGCAAGGGCGCCCATTATCTTGTCGCCGTCAATCAAATTGCCACGGCGATCAATGGCTAGACATCTGTCAGCATCGCCATCATAGGCGACGCCGAAGTCCGCACCTGATGCAACGGTCACCGCCTGAATCTGCTCGGGATGCGTTGAACCGCAGTTATCGTTAATGTTGCGCCCGTCAGGTGATGAGTTCATGACCACGACGTCGGCGCCGGCCTCACGCAGGGCCTGTGGCCCGATGTCAGAGGCGCCGCCATTCGCGCAGTCCACTGCGATTCGCACGCCATGCAGATCAGAGCCGACAGAGGTGACGAGGTGCTCAATGTAGGAGTGCTTGGCCCAATCATCGTCGTAGTGGACCTCACCGACTGCAGCGCCTGTTGGGCGATCCCAGTCCGCGCCGAGAAGTTTCTCAATGCCGTCTTCGACCGAGTCAGCCAGTTTGAAGCCGCCCCGGGCAAAAAACTTAATGCCGTTATCCGGCATGGGATTGTGTGAGGCGGAAATCATGACGCCGAGGTCAACATTTTCTGCCGCTGTCAGATGTGCCACTGTCGGCGTGGACACCACGCCAATGCGCGTGACGTCCATACCTGATGCCGCCAAGCCAGCCGAAATTGCATGATCGAGGAATTCGCCGGAAATACGCGTATCACGGCCAATTATCGCTCGAGGCTTGTCGCCATTTTTCTTCGGACCACCAGCAATATGCCGAGCCGCTGCTTCACCCAGTTCCAAAGCAAGCTGTGCGGTGAGCTCGCCGTTGGCCAGCCCGCGCACCCCATCAGTTCCAAATAGTCGCGGCATCACATTGCTCCTGTTTCGTTCTTTTCACGGGCGGCAGCTCACTTCTTGCTGGGCCACCGCACGAGCATTATCTGCACACAGCCTAATCCGTCGCGACGCGAACCTCTGGTTGATTTACGGTCCTGTTCGAGTTTGCCCGCGATATTCGAACTTTTTGCACAGTTGCTCACGAGCCATTCGGAACCAGCACGAAAGGGGTGAGACAGGCACTCTCGTGCCCACCTCACCCCTTCGGTGATGACTTTGTGCTCACTGGCTCAGCTCCGTGCCTTGCGCTACACGTTTCATCTTCAACGCTCGCACCATGCACGTGCACCGAGCCAGCTCAGGTTCCTTCGGATCGCTTCACGCACCCGATTAAACGGCGACTCGCGCGGACCCCCTCGAACCCGATCAGCAGGAAAGAAAACCGATTAACGCTTCGAGTACTGAGGCGCCTTACGGGCCTTCTTCAAGCCAGCCTTCTTACGCTCCGTGGCGCGTGCGTCACGGGTCAGGAAGCCAGCCTTCTTCAAAGCCGGACGGTTTGCTTCGCGGTCGATCTCGTTGAGAGCACGCGCAATGCCCAGTCGCAGAGCGCCTGCCTGGCCGGAGATGCCACCGCCGTTGATGCGGGCGATGACGTCGAAACGGCCGTCAAGGTCGAGCAGTGTGAAAGGAGACTTCACGAGCTGCTGGTGCAGCTTATTCGGGAAGTAGTCCTCCAGTGTGCGTCCGTTGACCTTCCACTGGCCGGTGCCGGGAATCAGACGGACTCGAGCAACAGCTTCCTTGCGGCGACCAAGTCCCGCGCCAGGTGCGGTCACGGATTGGCCAGCGCCTTGAGGTGCTGTTGCGGTTTCAGTTGTGTATGAGCTGGGGACGGTTTCTTCGTCCAGCTCTTCGATCTGCGTGGTGTCAGCCACAGTTCTCCTCAGTGCAGTTCGTGGGCTCAGAAGCGCGACGCGCTCACTGGGCGACCTGGGTGATTTCGAATTTCTCTGGCGTCTGGCCGGCATGCGGATGCTCGCTGCCTGCGTACACATGCAGCTTGCGCAGTTGCTGACGGCCGAGTGAGTTGTGAGGAAGCATGCCTTTAACGGCAATTTCCACGACGCGCTCCGGATGTTCGGCAAGCATTTGGCGGTAGCTGGTAGCCCGCAGGCCACCCGGATAACCCGAGTGATGGTAGGCCATCTTCTGGTCCAGCTTGTTACCAGTCAGCACGACTTTGTCCGCGTTGATGACGACGACGTAATCGCCTTGATCCATATGCGGAGCGAACGTCGGCTTATGCTTCCCACGAAGGAGGGCGGCGACTTGAGACGCCAAACGACCAAGGACGACACCGGTAGCGTCAATGACGTACCACTTCTTCTCAGTGTCCCCCGGCTTGGGTGAATAGGTGCGCACGGGCGTAACCTTCAATTCTTTCGATCTAAGAGCAAACATCACCACCACTTATTGGTGGAACGCTTGCTCGCATTGCGATTCGGTTCGCGCGAGTCGTTGGCACATACCGGGCGAGTGGGAAAAGCCCCAAGTAGCGCTAACGCACAGCGTCGTTAAGTCTATCGACCTGGAGGCACCCTGGTCAAAGTTATTCCCTCACTGTGGGCAATTCCTCATTGCACGTGGCCCACCGCGTTGCCCGGCGCGCGCTTCGTTCAGATTTTCATGCCCGACGAGGGCGGCCGGCGGCGCACACTGCTGCCACACCAATGGTCTTGGCTGACGGTGGCGCACGGTCCATCGGGATTACCCACCACAACTGACACGTGTTAGTATTGTGGCCTACGTGACGAGCACAGTGGTTGTGACCGTTTGCGTAGTGATTTGTATCAGGTTCTGCGCTGAGCCTGATATGCGTTTTTATTCACCGATTTAAGGAAGACCGTTATGGCAAAGACGCATCGGATCGCCGCCCTTTTCACGGTGCCTGCCTTGTGCGCGGGAATCAGTGTGGTGGGATCAGTGCCGACATACGCTGCCCCGGACTCATCTCTGGCTCCGTATCATCCCACCATGTTGTGGGCAACGTCTGAAGAAACTCAGGGCGAAGTTGCTCCAAACGGGCCGATATCTGCACTGGTAGATGACGATTCAGGGAAAGCTGCCCAGGACGTGTCATTTTGGACATCCCAGTGGAAAGGCACCGAGGAAGATTTCCCACACGCACTAGCCTTCGCCAATCCCAGACCTGACCAGGAGCTGTGCGGCGTTCAATACACTGCGCGCCCCACATATGGCGCAGTCGAAGGAGCCGGAAATGCGCCCGGTTCATTCCAGCTGTATTCATTCGAATCTGCCCCGACAAATCCGCGGCAAGGCGGTGACGAAGCCTTCAACGCCTGGAAACAGGGACTGGACAGTTCCACCATGGAGGCAGGCACACTCCTGTCACGCGGAGCACTCAAAGGAGTCAACGATCCCCAGACCATTTCATTTCCGCCCACGAAAGCACAGGCCTTTTCATTGGTGGGTCTGCGTGCAGTGGCAGAGGACAAGAAAGGCATGTCAGGATCCGATCTCAAGTTGATCCCCTGCCAGCCTCAGTTCACTGATCCAGGAGAGGGAAGCGGTGACAACCTTGCCGCCGATTTCTTCGTTGACCAGCTTCCCTTTGGGGAGCCAGGCGAACCTGTCACATTCGATCCGGCCACTCATACATACATCGCACACGCCTACTATCACACGGATCAGATTTCAATCCGCGTCCGTCCTGCTGATCCCACTGCTTCCGTCAGCGTTAACGGTTTACCGGCGGACAGCGACGGACGCGTATCCAACCTCGTGGTGCGCGAAGGCATGAACGCCTTCACGGCGACCATCACAGCAGGAGGGCAACGCGCTACCTACGTTGTCAACGTCACGAAACACAACACCGATTTCCGCGGGAATGTCCTGATCGATGCCGCCGCCACCATCAATGGAGGCAGTGAAGCGGAAATCAGTGCGCTGACCGATCAGAACATGGCCACCGGGTGGACAGTTTCCCCTCTGAAGAAGAGCGACGAGTGGAGCGACAACACCACTGGTTTCCAACTCGATCTTGACCAGCCGCGCTACGTGCACCGCGTGAGCGCATGGGGCTGGCCGCAGATGCCCGCCAATGCGCCCGGCTGGCACGGCGGCTCTTCCGTTGCGATTGCTGTTCAAGCCGATGACGGCGCCCCGTGGCAGACCATCATCACGCATGCCTCACTGACCCGTGATTCTGGCGGACTGTGGTACTGGGACTTCAACCAGTACCACCAGGCAAAACACATCCGCGTGTGGCTCAACACCGCTACTGAGCCGCAGCAGCAGCCAGGAAATCCCGGTAACCAGGCAACAGGCATGTCGGTGTACGAAGCCGAAGTGTGGGGTCTGCCCGCCGGTCATACGCCTCCCGAGATTGCACCCAACGAGCACTCTGACATTTATCGCGGTTTTGACCCCGGTGACGGAAAGTGGGGCGTGAACCGCGCTCAGACTCTGGCGCTGCAATACGGCGTGATGCTGCCAGCCTGGATTCCCTCCGAAGGCTACGGTCGCGGCGCATTTGACGCACGCGAATCACGTCTGACCGGCGGCGCATTCCCGATGTTCTATGACATGCCTTTGTTCAACACTCCCGTGATGGAACAGATTGGCGAGGGAACCCCCTGGGCATTCGCCAAGGCTCCAGCTGGCGGCAACGGCATTCAGGACGCCGGCGAGCCTCACATTTTCCTCACCGATGCGATGAAGCCCTACGCCGACACCCTGATCGACATTCAGTACGGTGACGAGGGCGGCTTCAGCCACGCCGAGTCTGACGCATTCGGCCGATGGTTCGAATGGTCAAAAGAGAACATCCCGGGAGCCGTCGTGCACTCCAACCAGTACAACGCAGCTGACTGGGGCCAGCCGGCAAACATGGAGTATTACGTGCAAAACGCTCAGCCTGATCTGCTGTCGTGGGATACCTATTACTACGGATCCAACTGGGGGTCGGCACCCTCGAGCGTTGTTCACGACATGCTGGGCAACAATATGTGGAAGACTCAGCGTCAGGCCGCCCTCGCCGGTCTTACTGGTGACGGTACGAGCCCGATCCTGTACGGCCAGTATCTGGACTACAACTGGGACGCCAACGTGTCCGAGTCTCAAAAAGCCGTCGTCCCTTCGCTCGGTCTTGCCACCGGTCAAAAGTGGTTTGGGCTGTTCCGTATGGAATACAACGGCTACGATCGCTCCTCGATCATCGATCAGGATGGCGCGCCTACCCGCTCCTTCTACGAATTCAGCAGAATTTTCAAGGACCTGACTGGGCTGGGCAAGTACGCAGTTGCTCTGAACTCAACATACGTTGGCATCAACGCCGGTGAGTACGCGGACCGTCCTCAGGCACCCAACGTATCGGGTTACGCACTGGGAGCATTTGGCGAGGGCGACGGCAAGGCCGCCAATAAGGCGGTTGGCATCACCGGAATGGACGTCACCAATACCGGAACGGTCAATGACGGTAAACCGGGCGATGTTGTGGTCGGTTACTTTGAGAAGCTGCCCGGGCTTGATGCCGCGAAGACCGAGGAGATCTTTGGCAAGACCACTCAGGATCCGCGCGCTTTCATGGTGGTCAATGCTCTGACCGGCACAACGCGTTGGCCTTCTTACGGCTTGAGCACCCGAACCGATGACGGCTCATATGCGCAAACCGCTCAGGACGTCACACTGCATGTGGAGAAACCTTTTGACAACGCGAAACTCATGATGGTTGATCCGAACACTTTTGAAGCTCAGCCCGCGCCATTGACGCAGTCTCGCAGCGCAGATTCTGATTTAACGGTGACGCTGTCCAATATCGGTGGCGGTCAGGCTCGCCTGTTGTACTGGGTCGGCGAGTCTCCGACTGCCAACCAGGGCACGCAGACCGATCCTCAGTCTGCTGACAGCCAGAGAGCCCAGTCATCACAAAGCGATGGCTCCGCGCAATCCGTTTCTGCGACCACCGGCGTGTCGCCCGATCAACAGCGCAAATCAAGCTCCAATTCAGGGAGCTTCCTGGCGCAATCGGGCGCATCAGCACAGGTGATTCCGTTTTCTCTGATGGTTCTCGGGGCAGGAGCGGTCAGCATCTACGCTGCACGCAGGCGTTCCTTTGCTGTCAGACGATAGGTTGGCCGCACATCGGGGCCGTCTTCGGCTTCGACTGTGAACGGTCAGGCCCCCGTTTAAGGAAGCACCCGACCGGTGCAATGGACACCCTATTTAGGGTCTGTCAGGCCCTCGTTTAAGGAAGCACCTCTTCTTAAACGAGGGCCTTCTTCCGCCCCGTGTTTCGTCGTATCCATGCGCCGTGCGGCACCCATGGTTGCTTTTCCTCTCTCGCCTTTCTCCCCCATTTCTTTCATCCCCCCAGGTTCGAACTCGACGCGCCTTCAGCAGGGTAGGCACCGCCACCTACGCGCTGACCAGCGACGATACGGGCCCCATGCTGTTGCAGCACAGCGTAGCGCCGCCGAATTCGAACCTGGGGAGCGGGAAGAAGCGTGCTGCAGATGCGACGCTGACCGCCCGTACCGTCCATGTGCCCCTCCTGTCGATCTCGAGGCGCGCTCGCCCGACAGTGGGAGACCTTTCGGAGCATTCATGCAGGCCAGCCGATTGCGACCGTAGTCGCCCTCGTCCATGGTTCGTCGTAAACGACACATGGGGCGGGGCAGGAAAGTCCGTGCCCGCACACCCCGGGGAACACTCAACACGACGTATCGCAAAGGCTCGCACGAAGGGCCGCAGATGTCGTCGTTCACGCGCGGGCTGCCTCGATCGTGGCGGAAAGAAGAAGCTGCACGTGAACCTGTGATTCACGTGCAGCTTGAGTGCGAACCGGCTTGCTCAACGGGCCCGGCAAATCCGCGTCCGCCGCAGCATCCCTTCCGGGACGAACCGGGTCAGATGAAGCTCAGAACTTCAGGCCGCCTGCTTCAATGCCGCGGAAAAAGTACTTCTGAGAAAACATGAAGACCACAACAACCGGCACGAGGGCGACGACCGCTCCGGCCAGAACCAACTGGTAGCTCGTGCCCTGCGGGGAATTCTGAATGGCTGACAGGGTCACCATGAGTGTCTGATTCTTCGGGCTGGGCAGCATGATCAGTGGCAGCAGGAAGTCAGACCACGCGCCGATAAAGCTTGTCAGGCCGACAACCGTTAGGGTGCCGCGAACCTGGGGCAGAAAGATCGTCCAGAAACGACGCAACTCGCCTGCACCATCGATCAGTGCTGCGTCTTCGATCTCGTCTGGGATTCCCATGAAGGCCGCGCGCATCAGAAGGATCTGGAATGGGCCAATAAGAATTGGCAGCCACACTCCCAGCAGATGATCGTACAGTCCGACGTGCACCATCATTGAGAACAGGGACAGCATGATGGATTCAAGCGGAAAGATCATTGCCGACAACACCACGAAGTACATGATGTTTCGCCCTGTCCATCCGCGCCTGGACAACATGTAGCCGCCCAGGCATGAGAGCACCATGTTGGATGTCACCAACAGCGCTGCCACAATTGCCGAGTTACGGATGGACAGCAAAATGTTGGTGCGCTCAAACAGGCGCGCAAAGGATTCCAGCGACCAGTCCTGCGGAAAGAGCGTTGCCCCCTGGCCGAAGACGGGCTCACCTGGGGCTTTGAATGCGACAAGCAGAGGCAGCAAGAGTGGGCCGACCAGCAGGCACGCCACAATGATGAGGACCGCGTAGCGTCCAACGAGGCGCCACCCGCGTATTTGCCGGGATGCGACCTGGCGGCTCTGGCGTTCAAGTTTGCGGCGGTGGCGGTACTCGCTGAGTTTGCTGGTGTGAGGCGCAGTCGCGACAGGTGCGTGCATGGGTGAATGAGTCATTATGCTTCCGCCTTGTTCTGCAGCCTCTGTGAGGCAATGATGAATCCGAATGTGATCAGGAACAGGAACACCGAAGCGGCGTCGCCTTGTCCCAGTGATCCAAACGTTGGGTCCATGATTCGGTTACGGATATACATGGTCAGGGTCTGTGTGGGCGAGTTCGTTCCGCCCAGCAGATATACCTCGGTGAAGATTTTCAGTGATCCGATCGTCGACAGGACACCGACCAGGTACATCATGACCCGCACGCCCGGCACGGTGACCGTCAGGAAGCGGCGGACGCTGCCTGCACCGTCAATTTCGGCTGCTTCGTATAAAGACTGATCAACGTTGGTTAATGCAGCCAGATACAGGATCATGTAGTACGGCAACCCCTGCCACAAGGTGATGATCATTGCGCAGATGAGGATCAGCCACTCGTTGGACAGGAAGGGAATGGGCGACTGGATCAGCCCGATACCTTCGAAAAAGGAGTTCAGCGGGCCTTTCTGGTCCAAGATGTATCGCCACGCCAGTGAGATGACGACAAGCGAGCAGATCGCCGGCACGTAGTAGATGGCACGGAAGAAGCCGATTCCCGGCACGTGTTGGCGCACCAGCAGTGCCAGCAGCAGCGGCAGCAGCACCATCAGGGGAACAACGCACAGCGCGTAGATCACGGAGTTGCGTGTGGCTTCCCAGAACACCGGGTCGGAGAAAATGTGCGCGTAATTGTCAATTCCGTTGAAGCGTCCGAGCCTGCCAAGTGGTTTCGTCTTGGTGAAGGACGTCACGACCGTGTTGATGAATGGGTAGATATAGAAAGTGATAATACACAGCACGGGGATTGTGACCCACAGCCACGGCACCCACCATTTTCGGAACCGTGCTGCGCCATTGAGACTACGCGCGCTTGTCTTCTTCTGAGTCGCCATGAGTGCTATCCTCCATCACTCTGGGTACGCTTCGTTCGTAAAAGTGGACCGCGTCAGGCGGTGTGGGCTTATTCATGGTGGTCATGTGATGACCTGAATAAGCCCACACACGCTTCGCTGGTTCCGGATAATTAGGAGTTCAGATCGTCCAGCAGCTGGTTCATTTGTTCTTGAGCAGTCTTCAGTGCATCCTCTGGGCTGACTTCGCCGCGGATGGCCTGGTTGACGTTGTCGACCAGTGCTTTCTGAACTGAACCGGTGACGTAGAAGACGTCCAAGTATGCTTCTGCGTCTTTAGCGGCATTTGCGGCCTGTTCATATGCAGCCTTGAAGACAGGATCCTGTGCAACCTCCGGCGGGTTTTCCATAATCTTGTCGAGTGCCTCGGTAGCAGCCGGGAAGACGATTGCTCCACCGTCATGTGCCCAGGCGTATTCGTTTTCGGCGTTCGTGATGAACTCGGCCCATTTCATCGCCAGCGGCGCGTTCTGGGTGGTCACGGAGATGCCGACGTACTGGCCTTCATAGACAGGTTTGATACCTTCGTTTGTTGGGAACGGGCCAACACCTGTTGCTTCGTAGACCTGCGGGTTGTTGTCTTTAATGGCTTTCAGGAACGAGGCGTTCGGAGTGCCGAATGCGAGGTTTCCATTGGAATAGGCCTTGGACGGGTCGGGCTCGCCGGTCAGGGAGTCTTTCGGGATGGCGTTGGTCTTGTACAGTTCCGCCATCTTGGTGACGTATCGGACTGCATCTGCATTATCTGCGAAGTCAAACTCAGTGTGGTCATCGTTGAGCAGTTGCACGCCCATTCCATGCAGCTGCGCAACCAGGTACCAGTCTGGTGATCCGTAGATGCCATAGTCGCCGTTTCCGGCTGCCCCCACCTTGGCTGCCGCGTCCAGCAGGTCGTCCATTGTCGAGGGCGCCTTTTCCGGATCCAGTCCGGAACGTTGGAAGACGTCCTTGTTGTATGTGGTGATGTAGGGGCCGAAGTACCAGGGCAGCGCGGTGTGATGATCCTGAGCGCCGAGGTTCGTTG
Source organism: Pauljensenia sp. UMB10120 (assembly GCF_030212035.1). Classification (NCBI taxonomy): domain Bacteria; kingdom Bacillati; phylum Actinomycetota; class Actinomycetes; order Actinomycetales; family Actinomycetaceae; genus Pauljensenia; species Pauljensenia sp. UMB10120. The sequence goes on from NZ_JASODH010000010.1 coordinate 38,039, forward strand.
AGTTCCAGATGGTTTCAACGAACTTGTCACCGATCTGGGGTGCTTTGACGTCAAAGTCCATCAGCAAATTGGCTTTGGACAGCGCCAGGATGGATGACGATGCCACGTTGACGACGTCTGCCATCTTGCAGTTTGTTGCCTGGGATGTGATGGCCTGGTCGAAGTCTGTACCTCCGCCCTGGTCGGTCCATTTGATGGTGGTCCCCGGGTTTGCCTCTTCGAATTCCTTGATCTTGGCTTGGAAGAAGTCGGCGAAATCGGTTTGCAGGCCCTGTGTCTGGAAGGTGATTTCGCCTTCCACTTTCGAAGTGTCAACAACGCTGCCGTCAACGTTGCCTTCTGGAATGTCGCAGGCAACGTCGGGCGTTGGGATGCCACTGGCTGATGATGTTCCGCTCTCTTCAGCTCCGCCTCCACACGCTGTTAATGACAGGCATGAAACGGCAAGCACCCCAAGGGCGCCGCGTGTTGCTCGTGTCAATCTCATTTAAAGACCTCCATTGGTCGAGAAGAAAGCCAGCCGGCTGCGTGCCGGTTGACGTCTCTCTAACTATCTCGTGTTAGGTGACAGTGAAAGAATAAGACATTTTTACGGTTTTCACTAACCCCAAAGATCTCACTTTGATTACGACCGGCGACAAAACCGGTACGTCAGACTTTAACGCTCATCACGTTTCCGCACGTTTTCGATCGGAAATATCGTGAGCGACACACCCCGCACCCACCCACCGTTTCTCACCGTCGATCACAAATGTAAGAAACCTCATACCACACACTCTGGCACCTCAAAATCAGATGCAATTCCCGCGCGTTCGGCCAGCTGTACGCATCGACGCCCTGCGTATCCAGACGATAGTCCACACTCCGGCCAGGCCACGTCAATCCAGCTTCATACAGCACATCCACGAAAGGGCCAATACCCAAATATCTTTTCCAGAACTAACACGATATAGTTACTGTGTTACCGCTCAGAGCTGCGTCGCTCTGGCTGACTTCGCGGTACTTTTTCTTGAAGGAATTCACCATGACACGGACAACTCGGGCTGATGTCGCTCGGAAAGCAGGCGTCGCACCATCCACCGTCTCTCTTATACTCAACGGCCACGGGCACGAAGTCAAGATTGCACCAGCTACGATCGAGCACGTCACGAACGTCGCCCGTGAAATGAACTACGTCCCCAACGCTGCGGCACGATCACTGAGGCGAGGATCCACCAACATCATCGCTTTGATCATGGCTGAACTGCCGGAAGACCCGTTCGTGCCGGTCGTCCACAAAGTACTGACCACAGCCATGATTGAGGTTCAACGTCGCGGCTACCTTCTTCTGCCGCTCTTCCAACCTGAGGGCGATGCCGCCAACCGCCGTTTCATTCAATCGGTGCTCTCCGATATTCAACTGGCAGGTGCAATCTGCGAGACCACCTCCACCCAGCAGTTCGTTGGCCCCCTGCTCAGCCAGCTCGACATTCCAGTGATGTGGATGTCGATGATTGAAACCTCGAACCATTTCGGCGGAGTGGGCCTCGTCAGCATTGATGAAGGAACAGGAGTCCGGGAAATCCTCAGCGACCTCGACGCCACGGACACGTCACGGGCCCTCTACCTTGCAGGCCCCAACATCAACCACTTCCGTCAGGTACCTGTCCTCGAGCATTTCCAGGACCGCGCAGAGTTTCTCTCCCTGCCCACCTGGAGTGCTCACGACTCGTACGAGGCCTGCATGCGCATGCTCTCACCGCCCACCCCGACATTGATTCAGTATGGTGCGCTGATGACACACAGGCACCGGGCGTCTTCTCCGCTGCACGCGACCTGGGTAAGCATGTCCCCAACGATCTGTCCGTCATCGGCTTCGGCGATCACAATGCGCACGAAGACAATTCCATGGGCCTGACCACGGTGATGTGGCCACTGCAGGACATGACGGCAACCGCTGTCAGCCAGCTCATCGACTCGATTTCAACGCCCAAAGCTGAGCACACAGCTCGCGAGCCTCACCACACGCGCGTCAGTACCACACCCACGTGGCGCACCAGTGCCAAGCGCATTCACAAAAAGTAGGCACCACCATCCTCCACTCCGACGAGCTCGACTCAGGAAGCCCGAGCCACCCTCGTCCATCCTGAATCCCAACGAAGCCGGTCATCTGCAACACGGCAGCAAAACAGTCCACCTAGCAGCAGCCCAAAGAGCGGACCGCGCGGGTCTGTTGCGCGCGCTGTGCCCACTGATCGGCAGGCGGATAGTCCACGTGCGCCAAAGTCAAGCCATGCGCCGGAGCCAGCGGAGCGGCTGCCTCACGCGAACGCGCATCCAGCAGATGTCTCATCCACGCCGGCGAGCGGCGGCCTGTCCCCACGTCAATCAGTGCTCCCACCAGGGATCGCACCATTGAGTGGCAAAAAGCGTCAGCATGGACGCGCACCAGGATCGGCGACGTTTCCCCCGCCGCCACGACGTCCAGCTGGCGGAGCGTACGGATCGTGGTCGCGCCCTCACGCGGCTTGCAAAAGGACAGAAAATCATGCTCACCGATGACGCTGGAAGCAGCTTCAGCCATGGCTTCCAAATTAAGCGTCTGGCGTGCAGGAACCGTCCAGATGCGTCGCCCGGAAAAGGGGTCACTGCCCGCGCGCTGGTCAAGCAGCCGGTACACATAGTGACGCCCCACAGCGCTGAAACGCGCATCGAAGGTTTCCGGCACGCGATGAGAACTCAGAAGCGCAACGTCGCAGTACCCTCTCGGCGACACCAGCCCGTGCGCCTTCATGAAATCACCGTGCGCGCGGGTAAGCAGAGAGGCCAGACGGTCAACCAGCGCATCTTCGGGTGTGCGCGAGGACCTTCCCGGAAGGCTGTCCCACACCTGCGCCGGCAGGTCGACGTGAGCCACCTGATGATCTGCGTGCACTCCCGCATCGGTGCGTCCCGCCACAGTCACCGCCACTTCCTGGCGGGCGATCAGCGACAGGGCTCGAACCAGTTCACCTTCCACGGTGCGTAGTCCGGGCTGTGCGGCCCAGCCGTGGAAGAAGGTGCCGTCGTATGCCAGGTCAAGCCGCGCCCTCACAGTGTCCATGCGCGAACACCGCCGATGATGCCGGCGTCATTGGGAACGATCACCACGTCGTCACCGAGTTTGGCCCGGTTCATCGCCGTGACGCGTTTCGAGTTTCCACCACCCAGGTACAGGCGATCCCACACGTACATCGGGCGCAGGCCGTCGATCACTCGGCGCACTCGTCGAGACCAGTGCGCGTCTCCCAGCCGGAGGCGTTCATGCTCGCCAATGTAGTCGTCATAGGTCAGTCCCCATCGCACAAATCCCTGCGATACTTCCACGTGCGGCGCGAGCACACCTGAATCGAAAACCGCGTTTCCCAGCCCGGTCCCCAGGGTCACGATCATTTCGAGGCCCGTGCCCGTGATGACACCTGCGCCGGCCACTTCAGCGTCGTTGAGCACCAGTGTCGGCATGCCCAGAGCAGCTTCAAGTGCCCGTCCCATGTCGAAGTTGGCCCATTGCTCGACCAGTTCAGGCAGGATCCGTGATCGCGGGCCGTCACGCGTGATGTAGTGCGGAGTCGTGATGACCACTCCGTGGCGCAGCATGCCAGGCATTCCCATCGTGACGCGCGTGGCGGCAGGCAGTTGCGCGGCAAGGTCCTGTGTGGTCTTGACGAGCAGTTCGGGAGGGAGCGGGTAGGGCGTGGGCGTGCGCACCGGCGATGCGGTCAGCGTTCCGCGCGAGTCGAGCACTGAGGCTTTGATTCCGCCCCCGCCGCAGTCGACAGCGAGGGTCATCTCTTCAGACATGTTCTTAGCATAATGGCTTGCTCTCACCTCGGGTTTCCAACGAGCTGTCCGCCCCGCGCCAGCTTCCTGTTCATTGACGAGGGCGACCCATCCGCGGCTCTACCCCTCCCCTGCATGTCCCCAACTGTCGAACTCGCGTGAACTCCGCGGGGTCACCGACTGGCCTGCAACACATCCGTGCTGGTCACAGCAATTTCGGGTCGGGTTCGTGCTGCGCGACCCCAGTGAGATCGACAGTTGGGGAACGAGGGGCGAGTGCACACGGGCTCCACCTAAAGAGCATCCGACACGGCCGGCACACCAACCGCGCGAATACACGGAAGCTGGGTAAACCCACACGGGGTTTACCCAGCTTCCGATCAGCCATCCGCTGGACTGGTCACCGCTCAATCAGCGCAGTGCCAGTCAGATCAGCAGGTCACGACGGTGCATGACTACTTGGCAGCTTCCTCAGCTTCGGTTTCAGCTTTGTCGTCAGCTGACTCCTGTGAAGCGGCTTCGTCAGCAGCCGGCTCGGCTGTTTCTGCTGCTTCAGCTTCGGTCTCGGCCTTTTCGTCAGCCTTGTCGGTCGCCTTGGAATCCTTACCGGACTTTGCAGCAGCCTTCGAAGCGGTACGCTCAGCGTCGGCAACGACAGCCTTCTTCTCGACTTTCTCCATGACAAGCTCAATACGAGCCATCGGAGCATTGTCGCCGCGGCGCGGCCCCAGCTTGGTGATGCGGGTGTAGCCACCGTTGCGCTCTGGATCCATGGCCGGAACGACCTCGTCGAACAGCATGTACAGGACATCCTTGTTCGGGATCTTGCGGGCAACCGTACGGCGAGCGTGAATGTCGCCGCGCTTTGCCTTAGTGACCAGCTTTTCAACGTACGGCTGCAGCGCGCGGGCCTTGGCCTCGGTCGTGGTGATCGCACGGTGTTCGATCAGTTGAGCAGCAAGGTTAGCCAACAGCAGCTTCTGGTGCGCTGGGCTGCCACCCAAACGTGGGCCCTTCTTAGGGGTGGGCATGAGTTTCTCCTACACAGTTTGTTTGGGCGTCCTCGTCCATCGATGACGGCCGCTGGAGGCGGCACGGACGCAAAGTGGATTCGATCAGAAAGACTGGTCGTCACTGAACTGAACGTTTCCGGCGTCTTCTCCGCCGGCGCGTTCAGGCATGACTGCATCCTTGAGGGTCATACCCAAGGATGCCAAGGCTTCCTTGATCTCCTCGATGGACTTGGTTCCGAAGTTGCGGATATCCAGCAGGTCAGCCTCAGAGTGGGCAACGAGTTCACCCACGGTGAGGATGCCGCGTCGACGCAGCGCGTTGTACGAACGGGACTGCAGGTTCAGGCTTTCGATCGGCAAGGCCAGGTCTTGCGCAAGGGTCTCATCGGTAGTCGATGGGCCCACTTCGATGCCTTCTGCTTCCTCGTTCAGTTCACGCATGAGGCCGAAGAGCTCCACCAGGGTGCTTCCGGCTGACGCGAGAGCATCGCGCGGACTGATAGCTGGCTTGGTTTCCACATCGATGATCAGACGATCAAAGTCGGTGCGTTGCTCGACACGGGTGGCCTCCACCTTGTATGTCACTTTAAGCACCGGCGAGTAGATCGAATCGATCGGGATGCGGGAGATCTCAGCTTGCGGATCCTTGTTCTGAGCAGCGGAAACGTAGCCACGGCCACGCTCAACCGTCAGTTCAATCTCGAGCTTGCCCTTCTCATTGAGCGTTGCCAGATGAAGGTCAGGGTTGTGGATTTCCACGCCTGCAGGAGGAGTAATATCCCCTGCGACGACCTCACCGGGGCCAGCCTTGCGCAGGTACATCACGACAGGCTCATCCTCTTCAGAGGACAGAACGATGTCTTTGATGTTCAGGATGATCTCAGCGACGTCTTCCTTCACGCCTTCCACCGTGTGGAATTCGTGTGGCACACCGTCAATGCGGATCGAGGTGACCGCTGCGCCCGGAATGGACGACAGCAATGTACGGCGCAGGGAGTTACCCAGTGTGTATCCAAACCCAGGCTCGAGTGGCTCAAGAGTGAAACGGGAGCGGTAATCGCTCACCTTCTCCTCTGAGAGGATGGGGCGTTCTGCAATGAGCACGTCTTGGTCCTTTCTTTCCGACAACCGCTATATGATGTCGGATTTGTGGTCCCGTCACGCGAACAGTGACGGAAAAAACAGGGTGCAGATGGTTCCCACTTGTGTGGGAACATCGTGACGTGGGACGCGGACGGGTCGCCCTCGTCCCTCACACGGGTCTTTCAGACGCGGCGACGTTTCGGGGGACGTGCACCGTTGTGAGCCTGCGGAGTGACATCCTGAATGGATCCAACCTCAAGACCAGCGGCCTGCAGCGAACGAATCGCCGTTTCGCGGCCGGAGCCCGGGCCCTTGACGAAAACGTCAACCTTCTTCATGCCCTGTTCCTGCGCGCGACGTGCTGCAGCCTCAGCGGCAAGCTGAGCGGCGAACGGGGTGGACTTACGTGAGCCCTTGAAACCGACCTGACCGGACGATGACCATGACAGGACAGCGCCGGTGGGATCGGTGATGGAGACGATCGTGTTATTGAACGTCGACTTGATGAACGCCTTGCCGTGCGTGACGTTCTTGCGCTCTTTACGACGCGGCTTACGCGCCGAAGATGAGCGAGTAGACTTGACAGCCATTGATTTTCCTTTTGAAGTCGAGGGGCCAGGTTTCATCACCCAGCTCTATGAGTTACTTGGTGGCTTTCTTCTTGCCAGCCACGGTGCGCTTGGGTCCTTTACGGGTACGCGCATTTGTCTTCGTCCGCTGACCATGAACAGGCAGGCCAAAACGGTGGCGCATGCCCTGGTAGCATCCGATCTCGATCTTGCGGCGGATATCGGCTTGGACCTCACGACGCAAGTCGCCTTCGACCTTAAAGTTGGCCTCGATGTAGTCGCGCAGCTTGACCATATCTTCTTCACTGGCGTCGCGTACGCGAAGGTCGGGGCTGACCCCGGTTGCTTCAAGTGTTTCCTTGGCGCGGGTGCGTCCCACACCGTAAATGTAAGTAAGCGCAATCTCCATCCGCTTTTCACGGGGGAGGTCAACGCCGGCAATACGTGCCATGACTTTTCTCCACATGGTTTTCGGAGGTCGTCACCCCGTCTCTGATCCATCAATCAGCCCCGGCCTCCGAACCAGGGGTCCCGCTTGCGCGGTCGACGGTGTGCTGTGGGCAAATCGCCCGCCAGTGGCTCACTACCACTGAGCAGCTACGGCTTTCAGCCTTGACGCTGCTTGTGCCTGGGGTTGTCGCAAATAACCATGACGTTGCCGTGGCGACGAATCACCTTGCACTTGTCACAGATCTTCTTGACACTAGGCTTGACCTTCATGGTGCACCTCCACGTCGCCAGGCGACGCTTGTTGTGTCGGTTTACTTGTATCGGTAGACGATTCGACCCTTTTCAAGGTCATACGGGCTGAGCTCGACGACTACGCGGTCTTCAGGCAGGATACGAATGTAGTGCTGACGCATCTTTCCTGAGATGTATCCCAGAACTTCGTGACCGTTGGTGAGCTCAACACGAAACATCGCGTTCGGCAACGCCTCAATAACGGTGCCTTCGACCTCAATAACTCCGTCTTTCTTCGCCATGTCCTCCGTCTATCCTCTACGTTTGTCAGTAGGGCTCACGGCCGAAACCGTGGCGGGCGTTTCCCTCGCCAATCGGCAAGAAAGTCAGCCCGACTGTCCATTCTAGAGGAGGATGCAACGCCGGTGAAGCCCATTCAGTGGGATATCCCTCACGCGCCGGTCTCGAGTTGCCTTCCATATTGACGAGGGCGACGCCTGGAGCGCCGATCACACAGCAATCAGAAATACGCAGGCTGCGTGTATCAGTCCAGTGAAATGGGGGTTACTCCGTAATGAGCCAGGCCCTCTACCCCACCGTCTGGCGCAGTCAGAACTGAAATGCCCTCCTCCATGATGGCAACGGAGTGCTCCCAGTGCGCGGCATCGCTGTGATCCAGCGTGTGCACGGTCCACCCGTCAGCTTCGGTGCGCGTCGCAGGATTGCCCGACACGAGGATGGGTTCGACCGCCAGCACCATACCTGGCTTCAGACGCGGGCTGATCCCGGTCGCACGGTAGTTCAACACGTCGGGCGGTTGATGCATCGCCGTTCCGATGCCGTGTCCGCCGAATTCTTCAACGATCTGTGCTTCCCACCCGAACTTGTCCCGGTAATCCTCGCAGGTGTCTTCAACAGCTTGTCCCACCGCGCTGACGCGGCGAGCAGAAGCCAACGCTGCGATCGCACGCCACATAGCAGCGCGCGTCACTTCGTTGAGTTCACGCCGGCGCTGAGATGCGGCCTGTTCATCGCCCACAATCATGGAAAACGCAGCATCACCGTGCCAGCCACGGCCGTGGTGCGTCACGTAGGCTCCGCAGTCGAAGGAGACGATGTCGCCGTTGCGCAGGACATCATCATTCGGAATGCCGTGCACAACAGTGTCATTGACGCTGATACAGACCGTCGCCGGGTAACCGAAGTAGTTCAGGAAATTCGAGGTCGCTCCCGCCTGGGAAATCACTTCGGCACTGATGCGGTCCAGTTCCGTCAATGTGACGCCTGGTTGAGCCGCGCGGCGCAGTGCTGCGTGGATATCCGCCACGATCAAACCTGCGCGACGCATCTGCAGAATCTGATCCCTGGTTTTCAGCTCAATACGCGCGTGACCCATCGTCCTCAGCGACCTTCTGAGACCGAAGCATCCGCATTTGCCGAGGCAGCAGCGCCGCCCTGGTCAGACGAGCTGGAGCTGGCAGGCTCCGAAGCCTCGGCTGGGTCATCTTCGGGGAATTCTTCCGCCCCGCAGCACTCTCCTTCACCGTTTTGGTGGGCTTCGAACCACGGATCACGAGGATCGTCGAGGGTGGCCTGGCCGCCCGTCACCTCATCCGCGCCGGCACCGTCCGCTGAGTCAGCACCGCTCCCGGAGCCGGCACCGTTCAGTGAATCGAGAATGGCAAAAATGCGTTCGCTGACTTCTTCGACCGACCCGTTCGCATCGACTGCTTCGAGCAGATCCTGATCGACATAGTACGTGGCGACCGGCTCAGTTTGCGTATGGTAAACCGCCAGGCGATGACGGATAACCGGCTCAGTGTCGTCTGAGCGGTGCTGTTCGGTTGCGCGCTTGAGCATGCGGTGCACAACCTGATCTTCATCCGCCTGAAGCTCGATCACCACGTCAAGTTCGGTTCCCAGGTCAGCGAGCGTGTCACGCAAAGCATGTGCCTGCTCAACAGTGCGCGGATAGCCATCGAGCAGGAAGCCCTCAGCGGCATCAGGCGCCTTCAGGCGAGCATGCACCATCGGGTTGATGACCGAGTCGGGAACAAGTTCGCCGCGATCCATGTAGGACTGTGCGAGGATGCCGAGTTCCGTCTGTTCGGCAATGTTGGCGCGGAAAATTTCCCCTGTTGAAATGGCCGGGATGCCGAGTTTGCATGCAATTATGCTTGCTTGAGTTCCTTTGCCCGCTCCAGGAGGACCGAGCAGGATAATAGCTGTCATCGAAGGAATCCCTCGTAATGATGTTGTTCGAGCTGAGTGTTGATTTCTTTCACGGTCTGCAGGCCGACGCCGACCATAATCAGCAGCGTGGTACCACCGAACGGCATCTGTCCATTCTGCAGACCGAGTGGGATCATCATCAGCGACGGTACAAGGGCGACAATCATCAGGTAGAACGCACCCGCCGTGGTAATGCGGTTCATGACGTAACGCAGGAATTCAGCGGTCGGGCGTCCAGCACGGTACCCCACGATGAAACCGCCGTAGCGTTTCATGTTGTCGGCAACCTCGTCCGGGTTGAAGGTGATGGAAGTGTAGAAGAATGCGAAGCCGAGGATCATCAGGGCGTACAGCACGAGGTAGAGCCATGACTGGTGGTTGAAGTTTGAACGCACCCACTGCACCCACGTCGATTCTGGTGAGCCAAAGTTCGCCATCATCACCGGCATAGCCAGGATCGATGACGCGAAGATGACGGGGATAACGCCCGACATATTGATCTTCAGCGGGATGTATGTCGAGGAACCGCCGTACATGCGGCGGCCGATCATGCGCTTGGCGTACTGAACGGGGATTCGGCGCTGTGATTGCTCGATGTAGACAATGGCAAGTGCGACTACGAGAATCATGCCGACAATTGCGGCAACTTTGCCCCAGCCGCCACCTTGTCCGATCGAGAACAACTGAGCAGGCATACGAGCGGTGATCGACGTGAAGATCAGCAGTGACATGCCATTGCCGATGCCACGCTCAGTGATCAATTCACCCAGCCACATGATGACGGCGGTACCCGCGGTCATAGTAACGATCATCACGAGGTACATGGGGATGGACCGGTCAGCTATGATGTCGTGCTGGCAGCCGGGGAACATGTTGCCCGAGCGCGCCATGTACACCATGGTGGTCGACTGCAGTACGCCGAGGAAGATTGTGCCGTACCGCGTGTATTGCGTGAGCTTGGCCTGACCCGTCTGACCTTCCTTGTGCAGGTCATCGAACCGAGGAATGACAACTCGCAGAAGCTGGACGATGATCGACGCCGTAATGTACGGCATGATGCCGAGCGCGAAGATCGACAGCTGGAGCAACGCGCCGCCTGAGAACAGGTCGACGAGCCCGAGCAGGGATCCTTCTTCCTGAGTTGCCAGGCACTTCTGCACGTTGACAGTGTTGACGCCTGGGGTCGGGATAAATGCTCCGAGGCGGAATACCGCCATGATCATCAAGGAGAACAGCAACTTCCGACGCAGGTCAGGAGTGCGGAACGCCTGTGTGAAGGCACTTAACACGGCTTCCTCTTCCTAGGTTGATGGTGTGACAGCTTGACGCAATCACAACTTTACTCACCGTGCCTAGCCTACCCGAGTTAGCACGTCTCACGTCAATTGGATTGGCTACACCGCGGTTTTTCGTTAGTTCATTGCCGAGGGCGACCCGATGACGCGCCATCTGCGCCCATGTGATCGACCTGCGACACTATGGGGGTGGTTTGGCTAACAAACCACCCCCACCGTGTTTCAGACTTATCGCACCGTGACGGTGCCACCAGCCTGCGTGATCTTGTCCTGAGCCGATTGTGAGCATGCATCCACATCCAGGGTGAATGCGCTGGTCACTTCTCCGCCTCCGAGGACCTTGACCGGGTGTCCGTCACGAACAGCTCCCTTTTGAGCCAGGTCTTCCGATGAAACGGAGCCGCCCTCGGGGAACAGTTCCTGCAGCTTGCCGACGTTAACCACCTGGTATTCCACGCGGAACGGATTCTTGAATCCGCGCAGCTGAGGAAGACGCACGTGAATCGGCTTGGCGCCGCCCTCGAAGCCAACTGGGACGGAACGGCGGGCCTTGGTGCCCTTCGTGCCGCGGCCGGCGGTTTTACCCTTGGAGCCTTCACCACGACCCACACGGATCTTGGCCTTATTGGCTCCCCTGGCGGGACGCAGGTCGTGCAGCTTGAGGATGCCTGCGGGGGCTTCCTCAGTCGTCTTGTTCGACGTTGATTTCGCCATGATCAGTCAGCCTCCTCCACTGTAATCAGGTGTCGCACTGTGTTGATCATTCCGCGAACTGACTCGGAATCCTCACGCACAACGCTTTGGCGGATCTTGCGCAGCCCAAGGGTACGCATGGTCTCTTTCATGTTCTGCTTGGCGCCGATCGTTGATCGAACCTGCGTGATCTTGAGTTTTGCCATTATTCACTCACCCCTGCGGAGGCTTTGGCGGCTTCCCTCTGCTCGGCCTGAGCTTTCTTTTCCGCTTCGCCTTCTGCCTGTGCGCGCAACATGCCGGACGGAGCAACACGCTCCACCGGAAGTCCACGACGTGCGGCCACTGCTTCAGGTGTTTCCAGCTGCTTCAGAGCTGCCACCGTTGCTCGGACGATGTTAAGTGCATTGTCGGATCCGAGCGACTTGGTCAGCACGTCCTGTACGCCAGCTGCCTCGAGGACGGCGCGCACAGGGCCGCCGGCAATAACGCCGGTACCTGGTGTAGCGGGACGCAGCAGCACGATTCCGGCTGCATCTTCGCCCTGGACCAGGTGAGTGATCGTGCGGCGGATCATGGGCACGTGGAAGAAGGACTTCTTAGCTTCTTCAACGCCCTTGGAAATAGCCTGGGGAACTTCCTTGGCCTTTCCGTAGCCGACGCCGACGGTGCCTTCGCCATCGCCCACCACTACCAGAGCGGTGAAGCTGAAGCGACGTCCACCCTTGACCACCTTGGATACGCGGTTGATCGTGACGACACGCTCGATGTATTGGTTCTTGTCTTCGTTGCGACGGTTGTCGCGACGGTCAGTGTTACGCCCCTGGCGGCGATCGCGACGCTCGCTGTCACGTTCGTTGCGCCCGGAGGATTCCTGACCGTTTCTGCTTCGCTGCGCTGCAGCCATCAGTTGATCTCTCTTTCCCTCAGTCGCTTTCAGAGGTTCAATCCGCCCTCACGGGCGGCCTCTGCGACAGCCGCGACGCGGCCGTGATACTTGTATCCTGCGCGGTCGAAGACCACTGCGGAGATGCCAGCAGCTTTGGCGCGCTCTGCGATCAGTTCGCCTACACGGTGAGCCTTGTCCACCTTCGAGCCTTCTGCCGAAGCAAATTCGTCTTCCATCGTGGAAGCGGACACGAGGGTGTTGCCAACCGTATCGTCGATGACCTGTGCGACCATGTGGCGGTTCGAACGGGTCACGACCAAGCGCGGGCACTCGGCAGTGCCGCTGATCTTCTTGCGAAGACGCTGATGGCGACGCTTACGCGCAACAACTTTGCCTTTGCCTTTGACGGAGTAGCCCATCACTTACCAGCCTTTCCGACCTTGCGGCGGATCGTTTCACCCACGTAGTGAATACCCTTGCCCTTGTACGGTTCAGGCTTCTTGATCTTACGAATCCGCGCTGCAGTTTCACCGACGAGTTGCTTGTCGATGCCTGAGACCGTGAACTTCGTTTGTGAGTCAACCGTGAAGTCAATGCCTTCAGGGGCCTTGAACGGAACGGTGTGGGAGAATCCCAGCGAGAATTCCAAGTCCTTGCCCTTGGCGACTACGCGGTAACCGGTGCCGGTGATCTCGAGCTGTTTGCTGAAGCCCTGGGTCACGCCCACAACCATGTTGTTGATCAGTGAACGGCTCAGTCCGTGCAGTGAACGGGCTTCGCGGCCGTCATCCGCACGCTCGACGATAATCTGGCCGTCCTCGACGCGTGCTGAGATCAGATGAGGAAGCTCATGGCTCAGCTCGCCCTTGGGGCCTTTCACCGTGACTGTGGCGCTCTTGATGTCGACGTCAACTCCCGACGGGATTGTGATTGGGCTCTTACCGATTCGTGACATTGTCGGTTCCCCCTCTCACCAGACGTAGGCGAGGACTTCCCCACCTACACCCTTGTCGGATGCCTGACGGTCAGTCAGCAGACCAGAAGATGTGGACAGAATAGCCACACCCAGTCCGCCGCGGACCTTCGGCAAGTTCGTCGACTTCGCATAAACGCGCAGGCCTGGCTTGGACACGCGTTGCAGACCTTCAATTGCACGCTCACGCTTGGAGCCGTACTTGAGATTGAGGATCAGTGTTTTGCCAACGCGAGCATCCTCGACGGAGGTCGAGGCAATGTAGCCCTCTTCCACCAGGATGTTCGCAATGGCGGCCTTCAGCTTGGAGTACGGCATGGAGACCGACTCGTGCTGAGCCGAGTTTGCGTTACGCAGACGCGTCAGCATGTCTGCGATGGGATCAGTCATTGTCATGGGGACTAATTCCCCTTCCTCGTCGCGGTTTCCACCGGGGTCCCCGGGACCTACGACGTAGTGCTTACCAGCTGCTCTTTGTCACGCCTGGGAGTTCGCCACGAAGGGCGAGCTCACGCAGGCAGACTCGACACAGTCCGAACTTGCGGTAGACCGAGCGCGGGCGTCCGCACCGGCTGCACCGGGTGTAGCCACGGACACCGAACTTCGGGGCGCGCGCGGCTTTGATCTTGAGAGACGTCTTAGCCATGGTCAGTCCTCCTTAAAGGGGAAGCCGAGGTGACGTAGCAGTGCACGGCCCTCCTCATCGGTGCGGGCTGAGGTCACGATTGTGATGTCCATGCCGCGCACGCGGTCGATGCTGTCCTGATCGATCTCGTGGAACATGGACTGTTCCGACAGACCGAAGGTGTAATTGCCGTTGCCGTCAAATTGCTTCGATGACAGTCCGCGGAAGTCGCGGATACGGGGCAGAGCGGTCGACAGAAGACGGTCAAGGAACTCCCACATGCGATCGCCACGCAAGGTGACGTGTGCGCCGATGGGCTGGCCTTCACGCAGTTTGAACTGTGCGATGGACTTCTTGGCCTTGGTCGTCACAGGCTTCTGGCCGGTGATTGCCGTCAAGTCGCGCAGTGCTCCTTCAAGTGCCTTCGAGTCACGAGCGGCTTCACCAACGCCCATGTTGACGACGATCTTGGTGAGACCGCCCACCTCCATGACGTTGCTATGCTTGAACTCGTCACGCAGCGCTTGACGAATCTCTGAGTTGTACTTTTCTTTCAGACGCGGGGCCATGATCAGATCTCCTTGCCCTGCTCGATACCTGCTGCCACGCGACCACGGGTCACGCGAACACGCACGGTGCGGGTACGACCGTCACGCTCAACCTGGTCTTCCCTGAAGCCCACGCGAACGCGCTGCTTTGTGTCGGGATCAACCAGAGCGACCTTGGACAGTGAAATCGGTGCTTCCACTGTTTCAACGCCGCCACTTGAGTTCTGGGACTGTCCCTGGCGCACATGACGTGTCTTCAGGTTGACACCCTCGACCAGGACCTTCTGTTCCTTCGGGAACACCTTGATGACGCGACCCTGGCGGCCCTTGTCACCTGGCTTGAGGGGTTCAAGGCCCTCAGCTTCGCGGCGCTCGTTGCGCTTGGCGAGCTTGGCCTCGTCTGACGTGCGTCCACGGACAACCTCGACGAGGTCGCCTTTACGAATCTTCGCTGCCATCAGAGCACCTCCGGGGCAAGTGAAATGATGCGCATGAACTTCCTGTCGCGCAGTTCCCTGCCGACAGGTCCGAAAATACGCGTCCCGCGTGGCTCCCCATTGCTGTTGAGAATCACTGCGGCATTTTCATCGAATCGAATGTAGGAACCGTCGGAACGACGCGTTTCCTTACGCGTACGTACGACGACCGCCTTAACGACTTCGCCCTTCTTGACGTTGCCGCCTGGGATAGCGTCTTTGACGGTGGCGACAATCGTGTCGCCAATTCCGGCGTAGCGTCGACCCGAACCGCCGAGAACACGGATGGTCAGGATCTCCTTTGCACCTGTGTTATCAGCGACTTTCAGTCGCGACTCCTGCTGGATCATTGTGTGTGACTCCTGTCGTCGTGCCGGTTCTCATCGCAGCGCGGTTGCGCCACTAGAGCCTGACCGAACGGATGATGGTCTATGAGGACGAATTACTTCGCCTTTTCGATGATCTCCGCGACGCGCCAGCGCTTGGTGGCTGACAGCGGGCGGGTCTCCATGATGCGAACGAGGTCACCGACGTGGCACTCGTTGTTCTCGTCGTGGGCCTTAACCTTTTTCCTCTTACGCATGACTTTGCCGTAAAGTGCGTGCTTCATGCGGTCTTCGAGCTCAACGACGACGGTTTTATCCATCTTGTCGCTGGTCACGTAGCCACGACGAACCTTACGGAAATTACGTGCGACAGCCTCATTAGTGGTCTCGGACATGCGACTCACTCCTTCGTAGTGGGGGCTGTGCGGAAGCCGAGCTCCCGCTCACGGCTAATGGTGTAGATCCGGGCAATGTTGCGACGAACTACCTTCATGCGTCCATGGTCCTCGAGAGAACCGACGGCTTGGGAAAAGCGCAGGTTGAACAGTTCAGCCTTAGCTTTCTCGAGCTCCTTGGACAGCTGTGCTGCGTCCATTGCATCCAGGTCGGCGGTCGTCAGACCTTTGTCGGCCATCAGAGTTCACCACCCTCTCGGACCACAAATCGGGTCTTCATTGGAAGTTTGTGCTGGGCACGGCTCAGAGCTTCGCGAGCGAGCTCCTCGGAAACGCCGCCCAGTTCGAACATAATGCGGCCCGGCTTGACGGGGGCGACCCACCATTCAGGAGCGCCTTTACCGGAACCCATACGGGTTTCTGCGGGCTTCTTGGTCAGCGGGCGGTCAGGGAAGATGTTGATCCACACCTTGCCGCCACGCTTCACGTGACGGGTCACCGCGATACGAGCTGCCTCGATTTGACGGTTCGTGACATAGGCGCCTTCAAGAGCCTGGATGCCGTAGTCGCCGAAGGCCAGCTCGGTGCCGCCTTTAGCCACACCAGTGCGGTGTGGACGATGCTGCTTGCGGAACTTGGTCCGACGGGGAATGAGCATAAGACTCAGGCCTCCGTTCCTTGATCGGCAGCCGGCTGTTCGGCCTGGGGCTCAGTCTGAGCCTTTTCTGGCTGCGTGTTTTCGCTTGCGCGTTCCTGGTTGCGCTGACGTCCACCGCGTCCCTGGCCTCCACGGCCGCCGCGACGGGGTCCGCGACGATCACCGCGGCGTCCGCCGCGGTTCTGCTGCTCAGCCTGCTGGCGAGCAAATTCGCGCTCGGTCATGTCGCCCTTGTAGATCCACACCTTGACGCCAATGCGACCGAAGGTGGTACGAGCTTCAAAGAAGCCGTAGTCGATGTTCGCGCGCAGGGTGTGCAACGGCACACGGCCTTCACGGTAGAACTCGGAGCGAGACATTTCGGCTCCACCCAGACGGCCGGACACCTGGACACGAATACCCTTGGCGCCTGCACGCTGTGCGGACTGAATGCCCTTACGCATGGCGCGACGGAACGAGACACGTGCTGCGAGTTGCTCGGCGATGCCCTGAGCAACCAGCTGTGCGTCCAGATCGGGGTTGCGAACCTCGAGGATGTTGAGCTGGACCTGCTTGCCAGTCAGCTTCTCGAGAGATTGACGCAGGCGATCTGCCTCGACGCCACGACGTCCGATCACAATGCCGGGACGCGCGGTATGCAGGTCGACGCGCACGCGGTCGCGGGTGCGCTCGATGTCAACTTTCGAAATGCCGGCGCGCTCAAGGCTTTCAGACAAAGCGCGACGAATGGCGACGTCTTCGGCTACGTAATCTGCGTAGCTCTGGCCTTTGGTGGTTGAGTCGGAGAACCAGCGGGACCGGTGATCGGTGGTGATTCCCAGACGGAACCCGGTTGGGTTAACCTTCTGCCCCATTACTGGTCTCCCTTCTGCTTGTCGTCCTTGGTGCCCACCACAATGGTGATGTGGCTGGTGCGCTTGAGGATCCGTCCGGCGCGTCCTTGTGCGCGGGGGCGGAAACGCTTCATAGTCGGGCCTTCGTCCACAAAGGCTTCGAGGACCAGCAGGTCGGCTTCGTCAAAAGCCTCCCCTGCCAGCTCAGCCTTGAATTTGGAGTTGGCGACAGCGCTGTGAAGCACCTTCTGGACATCGGTTGCGACGGCCTGCGGAGCGAACCGCAGAATGTCGGCTGCCTCCAGGACACGCTTGTTGCGAACTTCGTTCACCACGCGGCGTGCCTTCTGGGGCGTGACGCGAACGTAACGCGCCTGCGCCTTGGCTTCCATGAAATCCTGCCTTTTCTTCCCTAGGGCCGGCTCAGCGCCGACGTCCTTTGCGATCGTCCTTGTCATGGCCTCGGAAGGTACGAGTGGGAGCGAATTCTCCCAACTTGTGACCCACCATCGCCTCGGTGACGAACACCGGGACGTGCTTGCGGCCGTCATGCACCGCAAATGTGAGGCCCAGGAAGTCTGGGGTGATCACTGAGCGGCGTGACCATGTCTTGATGACGGCTTTTGAATTGGTTTCGTTGGCCTTGTCGACTTTCTTGAGCAGGTGGTCGTCGACGAAGGGGCCCTTCTTCAAACTACGCGGCATATTTTCAGCTCCTTATCAGCGCTTCTTGCCGGTCCGGCGACGGCGCACGATAAGCTTGTCGCTGGCCTTGTTCGGACGACGGGTACGGCCCTCGGGCTTGCCCCACGGTGACACCGGATGGCGACCACCAGAGGTACGGCCCTCACCACCACCATGCGGGTGGTC
Organism: Pauljensenia sp. UMB10120; assembly: GCF_030212035.1. NCBI lineage: Bacteria > Bacillati > Actinomycetota > Actinomycetes > Actinomycetales > Actinomycetaceae > Pauljensenia > Pauljensenia sp. UMB10120. Next base: position 55,996 of record NZ_JASODH010000010.1, read on the forward strand.
GACCGGGTTCATCACAACACCGCGAACGTGGGGGCGCTTGCCCTTCCAACGCATACGGCCTGCTTTACCCCAATTGATGTTGGAGTGATCGGAGTTGCCGACCTCGCCAACAGTTGCACGGCATGCAGCATCAACGTTGCGGATTTCACCGGAAGGCATACGCAGTTGCGCGAAGCGGCCTTCTTTGGCAACGAGCTGCACAGACGCTCCAGCGGAACGCGCGATTTGCGCGCCACCACCGGGCTGCAGCTCAACTGCGTGCACGACGGTACCGAGAGGGATGTTACGCAGCGGCAGGCAGTTACCTGGCTTGATATCAGCCTGTGGGCCTGCTTCCACGCGGTCACCCTGATACAGGTTGGCCGGTGCCAGGATGTAACGCTTGGCTCCGTCCTCGTAGTGCAGCAGTGCGATGCGCGAGGTGCGGTTCGGATCGTATTCGATGTGAGCCACAACGGCGGGGATGCCGTCCTTGTCATGGCGACGGAAGTCGATCACGCGGTAGGCGCGCTTGTGGCCACCACCGCGGTGACGCGAGGTCACGCGGCCGTGCGCGTTACGACCACCGGTCTTGCTCAGCGGACGCAGCAGCGACTTTTCTGGTGTAGAACGCGTGATTTCAGCAAAGTCCGACACACTTGAGCCGCGACGGCCCGGCGTTGTGGGCTTGTATTTGCGGATTCCCATAATGTTCCTCTACCTCTCCGGCTGCCTTCAGGCCTGATCGCCGAAGATGTCGATGGTGCCTTCGCGAACGGTCACGATTGCTCGCTTGACGTCCTTGCGCTTTCCGATTCCGTTGCGGGTCCGGTATTCCTTACCCTTACGGTTCTGGGTCGCGACAGAGGCAACCTTGACACCAAAGATTGCCTCGACAGCAATCTTGATCTCGGTCTTGTTGGCGCGAGGATCAACTTCAAATGTGTACTTGCCCTGATCCATCAGGATCGATGACTTCTCAGTCACGACAGGCTTCAAGATGATGTCGCGCGGGTTCTTGGTGGATTCGAGTGCGCTCACTTGGTCTCCTCCTTAGTACCGAGGAAAGTCTCGAGGGCGCCCTTGGTGAAGATGACATCGTCGTTGTCGAGGACGTCATAGGTGTTGAGCTGATCAACCCACAGAATGTGAGTTTCCTGCAGGTTGCGCAGGCTCAGTGCCGTCAGATCTTCACCGCGTTCAAGGACCACCAGGACGTTGTCGTTGCCAGCAACGATTGTCCGCAGAGCTTTCAGAGCTGTCTTGGTGGACGGCTTGTCGCCCTCGAACAATGAAGTCACAACGTGAATGCGATCGTTACGAGCGCGATCGGACAGTGCGCAGCGCAGAGCGCCGACCTTCATTTTCTTCGGGGTGCGTTGTGCGTAGTTACGCGGCTGAGGTCCGTGAACCACTCCGCCACCGGTGAACTGCGGTGCGCGGATGGAGCCCTGACGAGCGTTACCGGTTCCCTTCTGGCGGTACGGCTTCTTGCCGCCGCCGGAAACCATGCCACGGGTCTTGGTCGCGTGTGTTCCCTGTCGGGCCGCAGCAAGCTGCGCCACGACGACTTGATGCATCAGCGGAATGTTCGCCGGCACGTCGAAAATTTCACCGGGCAGGTCGATCGTGTCGACCTTCTTGCCCTCACGGTCGAGCACATCGATCGTGCGCGTGGTTTGGTTATCAGTCATGTCACGCACCCTTCACGGACGTGCGAACCAGGACGATACCGTTCTTCGGGCCGGGGATTGCGCCGCTAATGAGCAGGAGGCCCTTTTCGGCGTCCACAGCCTGGATCGTCAGATTCTGAATTGTGCGGCGCGCATTGCCCATACGGCCGGCCATGCGCTGTCCCTTAAAAATGCGACCAGGTGTTGCACAGGCACCAATGGAGCCTGGCTTGCGGTGATTGCGGTGGGCGCCGTGAGAGGCTCCCACGCCTGCAAAGCCGTGACGCTTCATCACACCGGCAAATCCCTTGCCCTTGGTGTTTCCGGAAACGTCAACATGCTGTCCCGCTTCAAACACGGTTGCGTCGAGTTCCTGCCCCGCTGCGTAGTTATCGGCCTCGGTTGTGCGAACTTCGGCTAGGTGGCGACGTGGTTCCACGCCTGCCTTGGCAAAGTGTCCCGCGAGAGGCTTTGTCACCTTGCGGGGGTCAATCTTGCCGTAACCGATTTGAATCGCAGAGTAACCGTCAACCTCTTCGGTACGCACCTGTGTGACGACGTTGGTGCCGACCTGCACGACAGTGAGCGGGACAAGACGCCCTTCGGCGTCCCATACCTGGGTCATGCCGAGCTTGCGGCCCAACAGCGCCGTCATGGGCGTGCTGGCCTTCTGCTTGGTATCAGTTGTCATTGCAGATGTCCTCAGAGCTTGATCTCAATATTGACGTCCGCAGGCAAGTCAAGACGCATAAGCGAGTCGACGGCCTTCGGAGTCGGGTCGATGATGTCGATGAGCCGCTTGTGTGTGCGCATCTCAAAGTGCTCGCGGCTGTCCTTGTATTTGTGGGGCGACCGAATGACGACGAACACGTTCTTTTCGGTCGGCAGTGGCACCGGGCCCACGACCGTGGCGCCCGCGCGTTGCACGGTCTCCACAATCTTGCGCGCGGAGCTGTCGATGACCTCGTGGTCATAGGACTTAAGCCGGATGCGGATCTTCTGTCCCGCCATGCCGTCTACCTCTTCTCGTACAGCTTCGTCACCGGTCCCCGCATTCGGGCGTGTCGCAATTCGCGACACATTCGTACGCGGTTTCCCTCGGGTGAGGGACGGACCGTTGTCTTATCTAAAGAACTCGGGCTATAAAGCCCGGCCAGATTTTGGTCTGGATGAGCCCCACCCTCGCGGGGCAACCTGATTAGTTTGACAGAAAACCCCTCGTTGGTTCAAGTCCGCTCAGGCAAAAACCGGTGTGAATCACCTGACAACTAGCCTGCTATCCAGCTTTTATGCCTTGCTACGGGCCCACGGAGGCACATTCTGTCACCCTGCTGCCAAGAATTGTCGCCAGTATCACTATCGCTGGTGCACCCCCTCAGCTACCCCAGCCTGTCCATCCGCACTCTGCCCGCGTGCCATCCTTTTACCTCACCCTGTCTCTCTGCAGCCTGTCACTCGGCAGTCTGCCCTTCCACAATGTGCTCGTCCATTCAATTCTCAGCGCTCACTTGCTCCCATCTCCACCTCATGCCCGTTCCCCACTTGGTCCCCTCACCCCCCCCATAGCCCCTTCTTCCGCTCGGGCCCTTCTTTTGATCGATCCCCTCTTTCCTCGAGCCCTCCCCACTTAGTCCTGTCTCCCACTTGCCCTATCCCCCAGTTCCCAACTGTCGATCTGAGGGTCGAATCGACGATTCTCCGCTGAGACTTCCACGCAACACAGCTGGTCAAGGGCCTGCTAGGGAAGCAGGACCGGAACTTTCAGCCTTCAAATCGACACTCGGGTAGAGGGAGGGAAGTCTTAACGAAAAGATCTGCGGAGTATCCGTGTTCGAAGTTTTTTCGGAACTCCTTCGAGAAGCATTCGCAAACAATAGATGTTAGGTCTAGCACATAGGCATACCTACAAGATTGTTCGCGTAGCCGATCGGAGGAGTTCTTGCGGCGCCACCGCGCCTTCACTCCTAATCTCTGCAGAGACTTCTTTCCAGCACTGCCCTTTCCCCGCCTCTACCCATCTGTCGATCTCAAGGACATCTATGGAAGGACATCCCTTGGCGCGACTGCATCGGTGCAGGTCACAGCAAATTCACCTTCGTTTACTCAAACGGAATGCTGCCGAGATCGACAGTTGGGTAAACAACCGGTGGGAAACAGGCAGATAGACAGCTAGGAGCAAAAAGCTCGAGGCGGAACAGTTCAAAGTAGAACGGCTCAGGCCGGAACAGTTCGGAACGCAAGAAGAGATGGGGCCGGAACAGTTCGGAGCGCGAAAAGGTGCCAGACCCGAATTCGTTGGAGCATACAGCGCCATCGCCGCGTAATAGCGACAGAAAGCATATACACGCCCCTTGGCTATTGATCTCACGGTCAGACAATGGGAAGCACGAATCACACTGGGCCGACAAAAGGGCGGAGAACGCTAAAGGCCGGAGCAGGCTAAGAGACGGACTACAGCTAGGAGCCGGAGCCGCCAAAAGACAGAGCACGAGAAAAGGGCGGCGCTACCAAAAGGCAGAACACGCTTCAGGCCAGAGGGCGCCAAAGGAATGGGCGCGCTTTGAAACAGAGCACGCAAAAAGACAGAAACGGCAAGAAGATACAGCAGCACAAAAAAGATGGGCTTGGAAGCATCTTTCGATGCCACCAAGCCCATCTCAGCTCATTCGGCTCACCGCCAGGCGCCCTCGTCAATACCGACTCAAACGGCCCAAACGGGGAACCTCGCGAGTGCCAGCGCCAGTTACAGTCGGCTCAATGCCAACTGCACCCAGCTACCGAATCACTTATCGATTTCGGTCACACGACCTGAACCAACGGTGTGGCCACCCTCGCGGATAGCGAAGCCCAGGCCGGGCTCCATTGCGATGGGGTGAATCAGTTCGACGGTGATTTCTGTGGTGTCGCCAGGCATAACCATCTCGGTGCCCTCGGGCAGCGTGATGACGCCGGTGACGTCCGTGGTACGGAAGTAGAACTGAGGACGGTAGTTGGAGAAGAACGGCTTGTGACGGCCGCCTTCGTCCTTCTTCAGGATGTAAACCTGGCCCTTGAAGTTCGTATGAGGCGTGATGGAGCCGGGGACGGCCACAACCTGGCCGCGCTCGACATCTTCGCGCTTCGTGCCACGCAGCAACAGACCGCAGTTCTCGCCTGCCCATGCTTCATCCATGGACTTGTGGAACATTTCGATACCGGTGACGGTGGTCTTCTGGGTCGGGCGGATGCCGAGGATCTCGACTTCAGAGTTCAGAGCCAGCTTGCCACGCTCGACACGGCCGGTCACAACGGTGCCACGGCCGGTGATGGTGAAGACGTCCTCGATCGGCATCAGGAACGGCTTGTCGAGATCGCGCTCAGGGGTCGGGACGTACTCGTCCACTGCATCCATGAGCTCTTCGATTGCCTTCGTCCACTTCTCGTCGCCCTCAAGAGCCTTGAGTGCCGAGACGCGGATGATCGGGGCGTTGTCGCCATCGAAGTCCTGAGAGTTGAGCAGGTCGCGGCATTCTTCCTCAACGAGCTCCAGCATTTCCTCATCATCCACGGCATCGCTCTTGTTCAGAGCAACAAGGATGGTGGGGACGCCGACCTGACGGGCAAGCAGAACGTGCTCGCGGGTCTGAGCCATCGGGCCGTCGGTTGCTGCGACCACCAGAATTGCGCCGTCCATCTGGGCTGCACCGGTGATCATGTTCTTGATGTAGTCAGCGTGACCGGGGGCGTCAACGTGTGCGTAGTGACGCTTCTCGGTCTGGTACTCCACGTGGGAGACGTTAATCGTGATGCCACGATCGCGCTCTTCAGGAGCGTTGTCGACGTTCTCGAACGGCGTGTACTCGTTCAGTTCCGGGTACTTGTCGTGCAGAACTTTGGTAATTGCTGCTGTCAGCGTCGTCTTGCCGTGGTCAACGTGTCCGATGGTACCGATGTTGACGTGCGGCTTGGTGCGCTCGAACTTGGCCTTCGCCACTTGTGTCCTCCTGGACTCGGGTAGATGTTCTCAGCCTATGGCTAGGTGTTAGCTTAACACCCACAGGGCGTGAGATCCTACAGGGTTTCTATTGAATTGGAGTGCGGATCTGCGCTGCAGCTTTCACACTGCCCCTTGACAGTGATCCCCGCCACCTCGCTCACCGGAATCCCGGCGCTATCCGTCTTGCGCTGCACTGACGCTCCGGTCTCGACCGATCGGTTCCGGCGCGGGACCCCCGCTACTGCGAGGTCCCCCACCGCTGACCGATCTGACCAGTGCAATCACGCAGTGCAACAGGCAATAGCACTACGGTACACCGATCGGGGTTGATCCGACCCCGTGGGACTCACTCGCCCCGAGACTTTCCGACGATTTCCTCTGAAACGCTACGAGGAACCTCGGCGTAGCTGTCGAACTGCATCGAGTACACGGCGCGTCCCTGGGTCTTGGACCGCAGGTCGCCAACGTATCCGAACATTTCCGACAGCGGAACTTGCGCGCGAACAACACGCACACCATGCTGCTCATCCATTGACTGGATGGCACCACGACGAGAGTTCAGGTCGCCGATCACGTCGCCCAGATATTCATCAGGCGTACGCACCTCGACGGCCATAATCGGCTCAAGAAGAACCGGCTTCGCCTTCTTGGCGGCTTCACGCATGGCCATTGAACCTGCGATCTTGAACGCCATTTCAGACGAGTCAACTTCGTGGTATGCACCGTCAAGAAGCGTGGCTTTGACATCCACCATCGGGTATCCAGCCAGAACACCGGAGTGCATGGCTTCCTGAATACCAGCGTTTACAGAGGGGATGTACTCACGCGGAACGCGGCCACCGGTGACTTTGTCCTCGAAGACGTACTCTTCTTCGGAATCGCTCGGCAGCGGCTCCAGCATGATGATGACGCGGGCGAACTGACCCGAACCACCGGTCTGCTTCTTGTGAGTGTATTCAAACTTTTCGACGGTCTTACGGATCGTCTCGCGGTAGGCGACCATCGGCTTGCCGACGTTAGCCTCGACCTTGAATTCGCGACGCATACGGTCAACAATGATGTCGAGGTGAAGCTCGCCCATACCACCGATGATGGTCTGGCCACTTTCCTGGTCCAGCTCAACGGTGAAGGTCGGGTCCTCTTCAGCCAGCTTCTGGATGGCGACGCCCATCTTTTCCTGGTCAGCCTTCGACTTCGGCTCGACAGCCACGTGAATAACGGGCTTCGGGAAGGTCATCGACTCCAGAACAATCTGATCGTTCAGGTCACACAGCGTGTCGCCGGTGGTGGTGTCTTTCAGACCGATCACAGCGTAGATGTGACCAGCGTGCGCCAGATCAACCGGGTTCTCCTTGTTGGAGTGCATCTGGAAGATCTTGGAGATACGCTCACGCTTACCCTTGGTCGAATTCATGATCTGGGAGCCGGCTTCCATCTTGCCGGAGTAGACGCGGATGAAGGTCAGCTTGCCGTAGAACGGGTGCGCCGCAATCTTGAATGCCAGCGCTGAGAAAGGCTCGTTCTCATCGGGATGACGAACGAGGTTCTCTACCTCAGAGTCATCACCAGGTTCGAAACCGCTGACGGATTCGATATCCAGAGGTGAGGGCAGGAAGCTGATCACACCGTCCAGCACGGGCTGAACACCCATGTTGCGCAGTGCGGTACCGCAGTAGACCGGGAAGGCCTTGCCTGAAACGGTCAGCGCACGCACGCCTTCCTTGATCTGGTCAACGGTCAGTTCGCCGTTTTCCAGGTAGGCTTCCATGAGCTCGTCGTTGCCTTCAGCGGCGGCTTCCATCAGAGCCTCACGGTATTCCTCGGCCTTGTCCTGCAGGTCGGCGGGAATCTCGCCTTCCTCGACGATGGCACCAAGGGTGGGCTTACCGTCTGCGTCAGTTGCCGGGTAATGGAAAGCCTTCATTGACAGCAAGTCAACGTTGCCTTCGAAGGTATCCTCGGCGCCAATGGGCAGCTGCATGACGATCGGGTTCGCTTTGAGGCGATCCTTGATGGTCTGCACCGAGTAGTAGAAGTCGGCGCCCAGCTTGTCCATCTTGTTGATGAAGCAGATACGTGGGACGTTGTACTTGTCGGCCTGACGCCACACGGTTTCTGACTGAGGCTCCACACCTTCCTTGCCATCGAAGACAGCCACGGCGCCGTCGAGCACACGCAGTGAGCGCTCAACTTCCACCGTGAAGTCCACGTGGCCGGGGGTATCGATGATGTTGATCTGGTTGCCTTTCCAGAAACAGGTCACGGCAGCCGAGGTAATCGTGATGCCACGTTCCTTTTCCTGGTCCATCCAGTCAGTGGTTGACGCACCGTCGTGCGTTTCACCGATCTTGTAGTTAATGCCCGTGTAGAACAGGATGCGTTCAGTCACGGTCGTCTTGCCGGCATCAATGTGAGCCATGATGCCAATATTGCGGACCTTCCTCAGGTCTGTTAGCACTTCTTGTGCCACGGAGTTGTCCTTCGCTTCGTCGTGCGTTCTTTCGGTGATCCCCATTAACGAGGGCGGAGCCCCGCTGGGGATTAAACAGCTGGCAAAAGTATTATTTCACGCAGCATGGTTGTCAGCGGCGTCAGAGGCCGCCCTCGGGAATGGAAAAATCACCAACGGTAATGGGCGAATGCGCGGTTCGATTCGGCCATCTTGTGCATGTCCTCGCGGCGCTTCACAGCGGCACCGAGGCCGTTGGACGCATCGAGAACTTCGTTAGCGAGACGCTCGGTCATGGTCTTCTCACGACGTTGACGCGAGAAGTCAACCAGCCAGCGCAGAGCCAGAGTGGTGGCGCGGGCCGGGCGAACCTCAACCGGAACCTGGTAGGTAGCGCCACCGACACGGCGGGAACGCACCTCAAGGGCTGGGCGGATGTTGTCCAGAGCGCGCTTGAGAACCACCACTGGATCCTGCTCGGTACGCTCACGCACTGTCTCGAGCGCGCCGTACACGATGCGTTCAGCCAACGACTTTTTGCCGTCGAGCAGAACACGGTTGACCAGTTGCGAGACGATCTTGGAACCGTAAACCGGATCGTCGACAAGCGGGCGCTTGGGAGCTGGGCCTTTACGAGGCATTACTTCTTCTCCTTCTTCGCACCGTAACGTGAACGAGCCTGCTGGCGGTTGCGCACGCCCTGCGTATCAAGTGATCCGCGGACAATACGGTAACGGACACCAGGGAGGTCCTTCACACGACCACCGCGGACGAGCACGATGGAGTGCTCCTGGAGGTTGTGTCCCTCACCTGGGATGTAAGCCGTCACTTCGATGCCTGACGAAAGGCGCACACGGGCAACCTTGCGCAGCGCAGAGTTCGGCTTCTTCGGGGTGGCGGTGTACACACGGGTGCACACGCCACGGCGCTGAGGCGAGCCCTTGAGCGCAGGCGTCTTCACTTTGCCGCGCTTGGAGCTGCGCCCTTTGCGGACGAGCTGCTGGATTGTAGGCACTGAAAAATTCTCCAGTCGTTGTGCACTCTGATGACTGTGTTTGCCTGTGTCAGCAGCTGCCCCGTTGTCGGGCCAGTGTCCGGTTGAATTTCGCTGCCGTGAGTTCGGCGGCGGATCGTTGCCGGTTGACGAGGGCAAGCCACGCATCGTCGTGCGTTTTCTTGTGTGGTGCCCGGCGTAGCGCAGGCACCCTGGCTTCAGTCAGCCCGATATTGTCAAGTCCCCTGACTGGGCAGCGTTGATCCATCAGGGGCCGGCGCGCCATGATGTCCGACGGTTAGCGTGTTGCTCAGCTTGTTCTGCTGTGCACCCAGGCTGTGGGGCCTGCTGCCCGTGCGGTCAGAGAATGACGCCCGGAGCTCCGATGGCACGAGGGCGAGGGGGCGATGGCCGTCCGCTCGGTATCCTCCTTGTGGAGCCCGATGCTTGTATCACCGGTTGTGGCGCTGCGTCTTGATCACTGGTGCGATCAGTGTCGCATCGCCGCCAGATCGTGTGATCAAGCGGTCAGGTGACCCGATGTACTCGGGTTACCGCATTTCAGCTTAGTTTGTGGGCGGCGGGCACGTCAATTGTGTACGGCGTGAGCTAAGGCGCATTCTGGACGGAGGCGCGGTCGGAGTGGATTGTTAGGAATGGAGTCACGGGAACTTCCGACGCCTCGCGGCAGACCGCTTACGGCGACTGCCGGGCGACCTTCCAAGGAGGGCTTCCCATCGACCCCGTCCCTTCCTCCGCCCCTGCTCCTCTTACTCTTACTCTTACCCTTACCCTTACCCAACTGTCGATTTCAGCACGATCTTCGGCACTACCTTTCATAAAAACTGTTCTTGACCTGCGGTTTTAAAAAACATCTTGTCGAATCGCGCCTCGAGATCGACAGTTGGGTGAAAGAAAGGAAGGGAGGGAGTAGTGGAAGGAAAGCGGAAAGATTGCCCGGCGACCTCCCTGCAGAAGTTGTCCCGATGGAATCGTGGAATATTCCAAGGCGAACCGACCAGAGGGAATCCTCACGGCCGAGGGTACCCGCCCGGCTCAAGCCGAGTTATCCACAAGTATCACCCCTACCACCACCGTATCCACAAGTTGCCGCTCTTATTGCCGCATACGCCGCTTCCCCATGTCATGCTCTTTCAGCCATGCAACTCGACATAACCGTCCGCACGCCCAACACAGCCATCACGCATCCAGCTCTATCGCCACACAGTCAGTGCTCGACATCTGGGCACCCTTAGAAAGGAGGTATCCGAGTGACCACCTACATCGAGCACCTTCACCTCGCCACAACCTCGCGCCACCGCCGCCTCAGCGCCCTTAAGAAACAAACTGGTCAGTACTACGCGCGCGTTAAGCGAGGCGTCACGTGGCGCATCGATCCCAGCGCTACCCAGAGTGAAACGTGGAAGATCCGCAATGATGCCGCCTTGGCACGGATTGCGGCCACCTGTCTGACGCATCCGCACGCGACATTCATAGGCCCATCTGCAGCTTTGCTCCACGGCCTGTGGTGCTGGGACCGTTCGCCTGACGTTCACATCCTTACGCATGGCAGACCAGGAAACGAATCCCCGACCTTGCCTCGGATTGAGATTCGTTGCGGCCACCCTCGGCGATCCCCCATCGGAGCAAGCAGAATTTCTATCCCAGCTGCCCGAATAATGCGACACCAGGTACCAGCTGTCGGGCCGATACGCACGGTCAGAATCCGCGGATCCAGCATCGACCGCGGGCGTGAAAGCGACGTGTCGGGGTCGCGCCGTCGAATGCTGCTACGTGTGGCGACACTTGAGGACACGCTCATTTTGTGCGCTCTCACGATGCCGGCGAGCCACGCGTTCGTGACGCTATGCGACGGGATGCGTCGGCTGAGTCACTTCAACAAGCACCATCAGGACAGGTCTCGCAAGGCTGAAGAGCGTGTGCGAGCTGCTCTGGTCCGCCAGCTTAGTCGCTTTCCGAGGGGGCATCGCAATGTGGCTCGCGCGAGATGGCTCATACAGCATGCGGATGCGGGCTGCGAATCAATTGGCGAGGCGATGCTGCTGTGGATAGTTCGCAGTCGGAAGCTTCACGCTGTGCGCACACAGTTTGAAGTGCGCCAACGCCCAGCTGAGAGCCTTGCTGGAGCGCGCCCGGCGAGCGTGTACTTCATCGATATTGCTTTTCCGCGCGAGAAGGTCGCACTTGAATTTGACGGCCGCAGCAAACGAGGCGTGTCGCACTCACAGATCGCTCACTCTTACCAATCTGAGGGCAGGAGGCAGCGAGATTTGGAGGCGCGCGGCTGGGTTTTCGAACGCTTCATTTGGGACGATTTGCACCACCCTGAGCATTCGGCTGCGCGGATCGAAGCCCGGTTGCGTGGGACGCGCGTGGAAAGCGCTGATCGACGTATTGGTTCTCCGAATCGACGAGGGAGGCCGCGAGCGCCCGCGCGAGATCGGTGCCAACGAGTTGAATGCAGATGCCCTGAATGTGGTGCACTGTTGAATGTGCTTGCTTCGTGAAAGAACTGCCGAAAACTGCATGAAGGTGCCGAGCTCTACCTTGGTGGTACAGCTCGGCACCTAGAGACTAATCGGCGTGACTAAGCGTGCAAATCCGACAGGTCTTCGATCTGCGAATTAGTTGCTTACAGCGGCACACCAAGGTCTTTCAGGAAGTTGCGAGGGCCATCGTATTGGATCGCAATGAGGCCGGCGAACGCTGCGAGAGCGCCAAAAAGAACGAGCTTGAAGAGTTTCTTGATCACGGTGTCTCCTCCATTTGACTAGTGGATCAACGTAGTCAATTCTATGTGCTTCTCTGCGCCAATGCAGAGACTCGATACTGTTCTTCCGCCGTTAATAGTCTCCAATTCCCACCTCCTTCTCTCCCCTACTGTCGATTTCAAGGCCCATCCGACGGTTCTCTCCACGCATCTCGATCCACAAATGCCTGCTGGCCAGTGACGATGCGTGGGGCACCCTCGTCAATTGGGAGGATACGGCAGCCAAATCGACACTTGGGTGGACAGGGCGGCGGGGAGGGAAACAGCACCATTTTGCGACTGTGGCAACCAAGATCTGAAGAAACCTCGGACACAAAATCGCCAGAGGTCTCGGAAGCGTCACGGCACTCGATGTCAGAGCCAAAAGGCCACATCACGGCGCTCTTAGTGCCCGTTATTTGCCCCTCCACTTTGGGCGTCGCCACTGTCAGTTTCCTCAGGCGCTGCGCCTTCGGCACCGATATCCTCTCCAGCCAACTCGGCCCTCCGGTAAAGGCGCTCCAGCGCGTGAGCTGCACCTTCAGCCTGCATGCCGTTCGTCCAGTAGAGCGAATGAGCCGAGCGCTGAATACCTGTGCGCCGGCTCCCCTGGCAAAATAGATCCTCCGCAACGCAAAAGTCACGAATCCGGGTGGCAAATTCAGCTAAAGCCTGCGAGTGTCGCGGCAACATCCCGTTAAAACGCGGATCGTAGTCGCCGCGGTTATACGGCATCGACCCAACAAAACCAGGATCACCGTATAGCTCGACGGCAGCAATCGCCTTCCGCGCAGGCTCACTCAGTCGCTCGACATCGCCCATGATCAGCCGGTCTTCAGGCTTGCTCAGCGTCTCAGCGACAACGATCGCGCCCTGCGAATAACCCACGAGCACGTATTTCTGATTCGGGCACCGAGCCGCGCCATCTTCAAGCATCGCGGTCAGAGCTAAAACCCCGTCTTCGACGGAAGCATTAACGTCAAAACTAGCGGGATATTCCAGCGCAATGGCACGCGCGTCTTTCGACCATTTCTCAACGATCTCGCCCGCTACGGCATCAGTGAGGCCACCGCCGCCGGTCTCCTCATTCGTTCCACGCGCATTAATCGCCACGACGTCCACGCATTCTCCGGTGGTCATGAAAGACTGCTCGGCTGGATGGCTGGATTGGGACTGGTCGGGGGCAGCTTCGATGGGGTTGTCGGTTTCGATTTCCGATTGGTTCGACGAGGTTGACTGATTCGAAAGGGCGGATTGAGCGAGAGACTGCTCCGGCTCGGCAGGGCTGTTACCGGCCACACACCCGGCTGCAGTGAGTGCCGTCACAGCAATCAGCGCAGGTAGTCCGAGCTTTCTCATCCGTCACTCCCTCTCGGTTCCACCCAAATTCTACCCATTAACGAGGGAGACTCCCATCTACTGCTACACGCAGTACGCTCCAGATCGGCATCAGTGAGTTTTCTCGATGTTTCGGGCCGACTTTGACGATCCATATTCTGGGAATCGTCGGCAGATCTGTACTTTCCTTCTCCCTCTCCTTCCCTCTTTCCCCGTCTGTCGATCTGAAGGGCAGGTCACCGGCAATCGCACCCACGGACGAGGCATTTGCACTGGTCAGGAGTAACCTCACGGGAGGTAGAGCCGTGATGAATCCAGTGAGAGGCTTCCAGGTCGACAGGTGGGTGCAGAAAGAGTTTGATCCACAATTATGAATTGGGTCTGTACGGGCAGCAGTACTGTTCCGTAGTGTGGTGCACATGACACGACGATCACGACGCGCCGCGCGCACTAGGCTGCTGGTTCCAGTATTGGCTGGCTTGCTCACTCTGGCTGCATGCAGCCACGGGGAAGGCGGGAACCAGAGTGGCAGCGCTCAAAGCCCTCAATCCCACAGCGGGTCACACGAAGCGGCGCACAGCATACCCATGTCCGGTGAGTACCCGATTTTACCCAACGGGAAGCTCGGCAGGCCCGTGGACTGGGTGGACCACACGAACCACAACTGCCCAGTGCTGCCACCAACATGGACGCGTTCGGGGCACGCTACTTCGCCGAGTACTACCTCAACCTCCTCGCATACTCCATCAACACCGGCAACACCACCACCCTCAAAAAAGTCAGCAGCCCAGACTGCAAACTCTGCCAAGTCAACTTAACGAAAATCGCTGATCAATACGAAAAAGGAGGATGGGCGGAAGGCATAGGGTATGAGGTCGCCGAGTTCAACGATGTTCTCACTCATCCAGATGATGAGAATCTCTACTTCGTAGAAATGCTTGTCCAAGCAGCGCCATACACAAACTACTCAAATGACTCCATTTCTAACTACCCTGACAAAGAACTGGTATTCCAGGTAGAAGTCCAAGCAAGAGAGCGGTCCTTCGTCACCAAGCCGTTATACGCCGAATCACCTGAAAGCCCCCAGTCATGAGTGCATTCCATCTCGTCGAGCCCGTTTTAGCAATGTCATTTCTTGTCATGAGTGCACCTGTAGGAGACACAAATGACAGCTGGGATCAAGACATTCTTAAGGCAGACAATAACGTGCTGACTGTCAAACACACCTTTACCCAGGTGGTGTCGGTGCCTGGTGTGGAGGGTGCTGGCGTGGAGAATGTTGACGCCGCTGGTGCTGGTGGTGTGGTTGAGGTTGTTGAGGGGCCGGTTGGTGGGTTTCGTGTACCGGGCTGGCAGGTGCGCTGCAAGA
>NZ_JASODH010000011.1:0-52677 GCF_030212035.1 Pauljensenia sp. UMB10120
CGCGACCACTCGGCACACACAATAAAAATCAGAAGCGCCGCGAGCGCCTTCCCATTGATACCAGGGGTCCCTGCGGCATGACTCGATCGGGGTCAATCGATGCGGGAATGGCCGCGAGTGACACGGTGAATACCGGTGGCGCTGCCTGCGTCAGTTCCAGTCGCCCGCCCATCGCTTCGGTCAGGTCGTGCGCTAATCCCAGCCCAATTCCACTGGACCCGTGACCGGATACGCCGTAGTCAAAAATCTCGGGAGCCAGTTCCTCAGAGACACCCTTGCCCTCGTCACTCACATCGATCATCACACCGCGCTTCGTGGGTGACTTGCGGGAAACCACTCGCGTTTCGCCGGCACCGTAACGCAAGGAGTTTTCGATCAGTGTTGCCAGCACCTGCCCGAGCTTCGCTGCATCGGCCAGCACCGAAGCACCCGATTCATCGGTGAAAGTCAAAGTCCGACCGGCCTGCGTGAAAGCACTCTCCCACTCTTCGCGAGCCGTGTTGAATACTTCCACCACATGGATAGCCTCGGTGTGCCCGCTGGTGCGTTTGGACGTGTCGAGCAGGTCCGTCACCACGGTCGTCAAGCGCTCGACCTGTTCAAGACAGCTGGATGCTTCTTCACGCACTTCGTCTTGCTCAGCGATCATCTCGATCTCCTCGAGCCGCATCGACAGAGCCGTCAGAGGCGTGCGCAGCTGGTGAGAAGCATCAGCGGAAAAACGGCGTTCTGCCGCCAAGCGCCCCGCCATGCGCTCTGCTGTTCTGGCCAGTTCATCCTGGACCAAGTCGATTTCCTCAATGCCGGATGGCTTCACTCGCGCACGCACCATACCGGCGCCAATTTGCTCAGCCTGAGCAGCCAGATAAATCAACGGGGCGGACAGTCGTCGCGACAGCCGCTTCGCCAAAGCCCAACCAACCAGCATCGACAGCGCTGCACCACCGATGAACAGGACAATCACACCGATCACGCGACGGATCGCGGGCATCGCGGAAGTTTCCATCGTCACGATCGTCCCCAACGAAGATGATTCCGACGACCTGAGTTTAGGGCCCGAAATGGTCTCCCCCACCACGATTTCATCCTGCCCGCGAGCTTTCACACGTGTCCATGCATCAGCCTCTTCCACGATCAGCGGTGTCGCCCAGGCTTCAACCAGATGCTCAGAAATCTGTGTGCCCTCCGAAATGCGGCGGTCGGATGCACGCATGAGGGATTCGACGCGCGCATCCAGAGCATTTTGCTCACTTTGCCACGCCATAATGGAGCCGATCGTCGCGCCCGGAATACCCATCAGCAGGACAACGACTGTCACGGCAGCCAGGATCATTTTTGCTGCTCGGCGTCCCATCGTTCCCTCCGATCTTGGCGTCAGCCCATCGTTTTGTGCAAGCGCTGACCGGTTGCACCGCAACGTGTAGACACCGGTTGGCTGCGAGCGCTTACATGCGCCGGCAGGGTCTAACAGGTGTCAGCGTTGGCTCACTGCTGGGATGAGCATTCACCATTAAGCCCCGCCAATTCTAAGCGCAGCGCAGCAAGGGGAGCGCAGTAAGGGGTTAGAGCAGGAGCGGCCTAGTGACCGTTCTTTTCGAAACGGAAACCCATTCCACGCACGGTTGTGATGTATCGCGGCGATCCGGCATCGTCTCCGAGCTTGCGGCGCAGCCACGACACGTGCATATCCAGCGTCTTGGTCGACCCTGATGGGTCGGACCCCCACACTTCACGCATCAGTGCTTCACGCTCGACCACGTTACCGGCTTCACGTACCAGCACTCGCAGCAGCTCAAATTCTTTGGCAGTCAGATGCAGTTCACGCGATCCGACGAAGGCCCTATGTGCAGAGACATCGATTGTCACGTCCTGAGCGCTGATCTCACCCTCTGACACGTCACCGACCGAGCGGCGCAACAAAGCGCGCACACGAGCCAGGAGCTCAGCCAGGCGGAACGGCTTGGTCACATAGTCATCGGCACCGGCATCCAGGCCTACGACCATGTCTACCTCGTCAGTGCGAGCGGTCAGAATCAGGATAGGTGTGGGGCGGCCTTGCGAGCGGATTTCACGCGCAACCTCAAGGCCGTCAATGTCAGGCAAGCCCAAATCGAGGACAACTAGATCGGCGCCGTCAATCTCATTGAGAGCGCCTTTACCAGTGCCATGAGCTCGGACCTCGTAGCCTTCACGCCCAAGGGCGCGAGCCAGAGGCTCGGAAATCGCGGGATCGTCTTCGACGAGCAGTACTGTAGTCACGGCTTAATGGTACATCCTAGGAGCGCTCTTTCACATTACTTGACCTTTTTCATCTCAATTTGCACCGTTCTTTAACGAGGAGAACGCGGCCTTTGAGCGGGCGAGGTCACACCGTTGTCTCACGTGGCAGGTGTTTTGAGCAGGCCGGAGGCGAAAGCAGCGAGATGGAATTTTATGCGCGCAGCTTAAAACAGACGCTGTAACTGACGCGGCGCTCTCCCCTCGTCCACCACCGTTATTCGTATTGACGCGAGAGCAGGTACGGAGAGACGAGGCCGAAGCCGCGAAGTTCTGTGCTGGGGAAGGTTTCGATCGCATAGCCTTCTCCGCCTTTACCCGCGGAAACTGCCGCGGCGGTAGTCGGGTCAGTCAGGATTCGCCCAACCGGCGCGATATCCACCAGCCGAGACGCGAGGTTCACCGGCGGTCCAAATACGTCACCTGAACGGGAGAACACGTCACCCCGTACGAAGGAAGCGCGAACCGGCAAAATGTCATCATCGGCGTTAAGGCGCTCAATCAATGAGGTCACCACATTCAGTCCGGTGGGCAAATCGTCAGCAATGAAGAACACGGCGTCACCAATCATCTTGACGACTCTGCCGCCTGCTTGAGTCACAGCGATTCGGCTCGCGTCCTCAAAACGTTGGATCAGGCCAACTAGCTTGCCGCCCAGGATGGTCGAGGAGGCCGTGTATGAGACCATGTCGACAAAACCGAGGGATCGGTTCAGCGGGAATCGACGCCTGGCTGATTCGTGCCCGCGCTGCGAGACTTCATGGTCGACGCGATCCAGGAGCGAGTGCAGCTGTCGCTGCCAGGAGTATACGAGAGTCTCGCCCAGCAGGTCGACGTACTGGCGCATCTGGTCGAGTGTGACGAGGCGGGCCGCTGTATCATCAAGCCTCAGGCGGCGGACAGAATCTTCCACGAACGCTTCCACCTGCCACAACGCCAGGCGGTCGGTGATGTGGGAGTGGGCTCGGAGCAAAGACTGTGCGGTGGATCGGTCGACACTTCCATCGGCGACGAGCTGAGTCCACTTGGCGTAAATTTCCTGGTCACGGTGGGTGAAGAGCGGCGATTCGGGGTCGGCGTCCGGGAAGCCCATCGTCGTCCAGAAATCATTCACGTCGTCAACGGTTCCGCCAACCGCGTTGGCAAGGTCTTCAACGGTCAGATGCGGGATTTCGCCTAGCAATTGTTCCTCGTACTCGCGTATCGTGGCTCCCGCCCCGCGGCTCACTCCCGCCTGCACGCTTCCCCGTTCTTCCCCCGCTTGCGCCGAGTGGTCGCGTGCAAGCGACTGCTCGTGATGCATAGAAGATGGCGAGCCCGGCTGCGCGGACGGTTGATCGTCTTCTGAGGGCACAACTGAACTGGCCGGACGTGAGGGCGGGTGCTCAGAAGTTCTGCTCGACGAAGCATCACTGTGACCGTCTCGCTGATCATTGTTGCTGTCGTTAATGTCAGCTTCGCACTGTCCAGTCACGCACCATTCCTCCCTTCCGTACTCGCATCCTTCTGCATCAGTATTCTGCATCGCGCAGCGTAAGCCGTAGCGTTATCTCTTCGCCTGACACACTTGTGAAAGTAGCGTTCGTGTCGCCCCAACGCGGAAATTCTCCGCGATTGGCATGCCACCTGCATGAATGCAACCTTCCATAGCATAGCGCCTTATGTGTCGATCGTCACGTTCCTCGTTATCCGCGAGTGGTCGCGTGCACGCGACCACTCGTCGAAGTGACACACTAGGCGGTATGCATCTAGTTTTGGCTTCCCGTTCGCCGGCGCGCCTCGCGACGCTCCTATCAGCAGGAATCACACCGATTGTCATGGTGTCAGATGTTGATGAGAACGAAGTTCTCCGACGGCTCAAAGAAGCCTTCTCTTCGTCAAGTGACCCTTCACACGAAGACCCATCGCCTGCCGACCAAGTTCTCGCTTTGGCTCAGGCAAAATGCCTCGCGGTGGCAGACAGGCTGGCCTGCGCTTCCCTCGACCATACGGCCGTCGACGAGGCTCGTGCCGAAGATCGCACACACGAAGACCTTATCGTCGTGGGCTGCGACTCCATGTTCGAACTGGATGGCGTCATGTATGGAAAGCCGCATAACCGCCTGACTGCCATCGAACGCATCAGGTCGATGCAAGGACGCAGCGGCACGTTGTGGACAGGGCACTACGTCGCCCTCCTAACAGCGCAAAGCCACAATTCGATTGACGAAGAGAGTGCCTCTCCCCTCGCTGGCGTGAAGCCGTCCCGTGCCCCCGAACCCGCCGCTGACACGCCCAAGTCGACGGACGTGGCCTATCAAGTTGCGCGAACGGCCGGGCGTTCAGCTTCCACAACCGTATATTTCGGCTCAATGACCGACGAAGAAATCAAAGCGTACGTTGACTCGGGTGAGCCGCTTGAGGTGGCGGGCTCATTCACGATCGATGGTCTTGGAGGGGCATTCGTCCGGGGCGTCGAGGGGGATCCCCACTCCGTTGTTGGTATCTCCTTGCCGCTCCTTCGGTCGATGCTGGCTGAGCTGGACGTATTCTGGCCCGACTTATGGGATCAGCACAACAGGCCCAACGGGCACTGACACCCATTCAAACCATTCGACGATCTCACAATATGGGAAAACCTGATCGCGTTTCAATCCTCTTGTGTGCCGAGTGGTCGCTTGCAAGCGACCACTCGGCACATGTCTCGTCGACTATGGCACCCACCTGCAAGCCGCCTGCAGCCCTCCCCCTCGCCAAAGTCCTTCCGGGAAATGCCAAGCACCGTAAACTGAGACCATGACTGAGGACACAACTGAGACCCACAATATGAACGCATGGGGAATTGGGCTGGCAACAGTTGCCGACGATGGTCACACACTGGACGTGTGGTACCCGCACCCCCATTTGGGCGAACGTTCTAACTCGGCCCCAGACGCCGAGCTCTTCGATATGCTCTCCGAACTGGAACGACGCGATGAGGCTCGCGGAGTGCACACACAGGTTGTCACCTGCACCGCTGACCTAGAGGATCGCCCTCAATCCACCGCCGATGCCTACCTTCGCCTGCATCTTTTGTCCCACCGGTTCGTCAAGCCCAACACGATCAACCTCGACGGCATTTTCTCGCGCCTCCCTTCAGTTGTGTGGACGTCGGCAGGCCCGTGTCCGATCGATGACTTCGAAGGAACCCGCCTTCGCCTGCGCCAACACCTCGGCCGTCCTGTCACCGTAACCGGCGTGGATAAGTTCCCCCCGATGGTGAACTACGTCGTGCCAGATGGAGTCAGGATCGCTGACGGTGCGAAAGTTCGCCTGGGTGCCTACCTGTCGAAGGGCACAACAGTCATGCATGCCGCGTTCGTGAACTTCAATGCGGGCACGCTGGGCCGCAGCCTGATCGAAGGCCGTATCTCGCGCGGCGTTGTCATCGGTGATGGATCCGACGTAGGCGGCGGAGCTTCGACCATTGGCGCTCTGAGCGGTAGCGGCGACGACCAGGTCCGCTTGGGCAAACGCTGTCTGCTGGGCGCAAACTCCGGCTTGGGCATTCCGCTGGGTGATGACTGCGTGATCGAAGCCGGACTGTTCCTGACAGCCGATACCCAGGTGGCGCTCATGCCTGGAGGCGGCGTCATTCCGGGCGCGAACGGTCTTTTCGCAGAACCGCGAACAGTGGAGGCTCGTGAACTTGCCGGAGCCTCGAATGTTCTCTTCAAGCGCTCCGTGTCCGGCAGAATTGAAGCCCACGCGCGCGGAGGCCGCTCAATCGAGTGGAATGACCCGCAGCAGCATCATCGTGAAAACCACGAGGACGACTAGCCGAGCCGCATACTTGAGCTCTCCCCCACCGTTAGGTCTTTGAATGGAGGCCAGCCTCCTCGTGACGTGATCGTGATGCTGGGTGCAGCGACGCGTGGCGGCACGTCCGGGTGCTAATAAGCCGGAAGCCGCATCGCATTTGAGCGTCACGTGGAGATAGCGGGGTAACGTCATGTTCCTCGCTCCCAGCAAATAGGACCTCCGCGATCAGTCATTTCCTAGTGGGCCAGCCAGCTTCTAGGTGCCTGGCTATTGCAGGGGTGCTGGGCGCTGCTTATGCCCGTGGTTGATACTGCACGAGGGTGGCTCACGCTATCCACAATTTCGTCAATTTTCTCATATTTTCTGTGGATTACTGCACCTTTTCAGTAAGGTCACACCCTGTAGCGCACCCAAACTTAATTGTCAAATTGGCGTCTTTTCAACGATTTCCGGGACTGCGCCGACTGGTTCCACACAGTCCACAGTTTTATCCACAGTCCTCGCGTCCAGTCGCCCGCAACTAGGCCACACAGACCGAAACGCGGAAGGAGAAGTCCCCCAGCCCTCAACAAGATCTCGTGAGTGGTCGCGTGCAAGCGACCACTCGCGAAAAAACAAAAACTGCGCGGACTAGCTACGCTGGCGTAACGGCACGTAGTCGCGTTCAACCTCACCAATGTAGACCTGACGGGGCCGACCGATCTTCGTTGCCGAGTCCTCCGTCATCTCCTTGTACTGCGCAATCCAGCCGGGAAGACGCCCCAGCGCGAACAGCGGTGTGAACATCTTGGTTGGGAAGCCCATCGCCGAGTAAATCAGGCCAGTGTAGAAGTCAACATTGGGGTACAACTTGCGTTCCTTGAAGTAATCGTCATTCAAGGCAATATCCTCGAGCTCCATCGCGACATCCAGCATCTCATCGCGTTTGCCCAGACGAGACAGCACATCGTGAGCCGTTTCTTTTACGATGGCCGCCCTCGGATCGTAATTCTTGTACACACGATGGCCGAAGCCCATCAAGCGCACGCCCTCTTCCTTGTTCTTAACCTTCTCAACGTAGGACTGAACTGATTCGCCCGATTCGATGATCTGGTTGAGCATCTTCAGCACGGCTTCGTTGGCACCGCCGTGAAGCGGACCTGCCAGCGCGCCAATTCCCGCTGCCACTGATGCATACAGGTTGGCTTGCGAGGAGCCGACGAGGCGGACGGTGGACGCCGAGCAGTTCTGCTCATGATCGGCGTGCAAAATGAACAATGTGTCGAGAGCATGCACCAGCGCCGGATCAATGTCATAGGACTGGTACGGCATGCCGAACGTCATACGGATGAAATCCTCAGTGTAGGAACGTTGAGCATCTGGGTACAGCAGTGGCAGGCCGGCGGCTCGCTTCGCGATGTAGCTGATCATGGTGGGAAGCTTCGCCAGCAGCAATACGAGCGCCACGTTGAGTTGCTCGGGGTCGCGCGGATCCAGCGTGTCCTCGTAATAGGTGGCGAAACCGGCGACACCTGCCTGGAGGATCGCCATCGGGTGCCCGCGGTGCGGGAATGCTGTAAAGAATGCCTTGAAATTCTCGTGAAGCAGGCGGTGACGCTGGATACGACGGATGAACAGCTCAAGTGTCTGCGCGTCGGGAAGTTCACCATAAATCAGCAGGTAGGCAACCTCGAGGAAGGAGGAATGCTTCGCGAGCTGTTCAATGGGGTATCCACGATAACGCAGGATTCCTTTCGCGCCGTCAATAAACGTGATGGCAGACTCGCACGATCCGGTGTTGACGAAGCCGGGGTCCAACGTCACAACGTCAGTGTCTGAAAGCATTTTCGTGATGCGTACGCCATCAGAGCCGGCGGTCGCATGGACGCGTTCAAGCGGCAGCGTCTTGTCACCAATAGTCAGGCAGCCGTCCGGTTTAGCTTCGGCGTCATGTGGCTTTGACGAGGACGGGGCTGCTTTCGTTGACTGATCGGAAGCTTCAGTGCTCATCGGTATGTACTACCTCCTCAAACAGGCGCGACTACATCGACGCATGGGCTTATAGTCCTACTTTAATACCCCCGAGGTCAGCTCGCGCAGGGATCTCGCATCCAGTAGCGCAGCCCCATCCTCGTCGCATTGGATCTTAGCGACTATTCGCGCTCGCAAACCCGTCAGAAATGAGGCGGCGGGCCGCAGTTTGGATGCGTTCGTCGGTTGCGGTCAGGGAGACTCGTACGAAGTTGGTTGAGCGTTCTCCGTAGAAGTCGCCTGGTGCCACGATCATTCCACGCTCGGCAAACCAGTCGACAAGGTCCCAGCCGTTCATGCGTCCACTCGGATCGCTTACCCATAAGTAAAGACCTGCTGCCGAGTGCGGGTCGACGCACAGCCCCGCGTCCTCAAGGGCACGCTTCAAAATGGTGCGGCGAGCTCCATACAGGGCGTGCTGGTGCTCAACGTGGTCGGTGTCCGTGAGTGCGACAGCCATCGCGTGCTGTATGGGCGCGGGGAGGATCATTCCGGTGTGGCGTCGCACGGTGAGAACTCGAGAGATCAGGTCGCGATCCCCCGCCATCAGTGCGGCTCTGTAGCCAGCCATGTTGGACTGTTTCGACAGGGAGTACAGGACTATGATTCCGGTTGGGTCACCGTCGCAAATGTCGCGATCAAGCAAGGATGGGACACCCTCGGAAGTAAAAGGAGCCTGCCAAGGCAAGGCGGCGTAGCACTCATCCGAGACCACTATCGCGCCCTTCTCTCTCGCCCATTGGACGCTTGCATGCGACTTCTCGCGAGTGAGGACGTGCCCAGTGGGGTTCGACGGCGAGTTCACCCAGACGAGGGATGCGTCAGGCCACGTGTCGACGCGCTCTGGATCCACGCGGATGCATCGCGCACGGATGAGGCGGGCGCTGATGTCATATGTAGGGTAGGAAACTTCCGGCACAAGGATGGTGTCATCGCTAGTCAGCCCCAGTTCGAACGGCAGCCATGCGACCGCTTCCTTCGACCCGATCGTCGGAATGACGGCCGCCGATTGTGCAGTTGCCTCCCGTGGAGATTGGAGAGGAACCATACCTCGCTTCGATGCCCACAGAGCCATTGCCTCCTGGAGTTCCAGCGTGCCTTCAACCCGAGGATATCCAGCAGCATTAGTGGAATTGGCGAGGGCGTCCTGGATGATCGTGGGTGTGGGGTCGACCGGTGTGCCGATCGAAAGGTCACACACGCCACCGGGATGCTCCGCGGCGCGTGCGCGCGCCGGCTCCAGACTATCCCAGGGAAAGTCAGGCAAATTCAAGGGACGGAGCAGAGCATTCATACAAGTCTCCAGCAAATAAGTGGCGAGTGGTCGCTTGCACGCGACCACTCGCCAATATAGTCATCACAGCGATGCACTGATGGGACTGCCTCAGTTTTGGGACAGGTACTCCTCGTTTTGAGGCGGAAGATCCTGAATCATCTCATCGTCGAATTCTTGTGCTCCGACACGCTGCGCGCCGCCTGGCGAGCCGAGATCTTTGAAGAAGTCGACATTCGCGCGGTAATAATCCGACCATTCTTCCGGAAGATCATCCTCGTAAAAAATGGCCTCGGTCGGGCACACAGGTTCGCATGCCCCGCAATCAACACATTCATCGGGATGAATGTACAGCGATCGTTTCCCCTCGTAAATGCAGTCCACAGGGCATTCATCCACGCAAGCACGGTCTTTGACGTCCACGCAAGGTTGCGCGATGACATACGTCATGAGATCCCTCCCTCTTCTCAACGCGACGTGCACTCGAGGCCATCACATATCCCACGGGACTGCCGGCTCATCGCACAGCTCGACGCGTTGACTATATTAGTGCCACTATTATCACTCATATGCGACAGCATTCAGCCTGCGACCACCATTTGCGCGTGGACTCTCAGCGATTTCTCCTGTAAAGACGCCACTTAGTCGCAGTGGCGCCCAATCAATCAAAGAAAGCTCATGTACTCAGAAAACACGTCACAACCTGCCAATAGGGCTCAACACGGCTTTCCTAAACAACCGCCTGAGCTTCCTTGGATGAGATGGGCAGTTGGCACTCGGGTCGTGGTGAGGTATCGCGAAGGCGAAGGCTTTCGCGATGCTCTGGGGACTTTACTGGAAGTTGCGCCCGACCACGTTACTATCGAGGCGCGGCGGGGAATCGTTCGTGTCGAAGCGGACACGATGGTGACCGGAAAAGTCGTCCCTCCTGCGCGCTGGTAGCAGGGCACGAAAAGGCAACCATCCCTGAAATTTCGCCGAGTGGTCGCTTGCACGCGTCTACTCGGCGAAAAAACCTAGACTACTTATCTTTACGACGTTGACGCGCTGCGATCTTAAAACGCTCCTGCGAATCCAACACGACCTTACGAATACGAATCGCCTCAGGCGTGACCTCAACGCATTCATCATTAGACGCGAACTCCAGCGACTCTTCCAGCGTCAGTTTTCGCGACGGAGTCAACGTTTCATACACATCAGCGGTGGCCGAACGCGTATTCGTCTGCTTCTTCTCACGCGTGATATTGACGTCCATATCCTCGTTACGGGGATTCTCCCCTACAACCTGACCTTCATAAACCTCTGACCCCGGCTCAATAATGAACGATGCGCGCTCCTGCAGGTTGGTCATCGCGTAAGGCGTTGCCTGCCCTGCACGGTCAGCAACCAAGGAGCCGGTCAGCCGCTGCTCAATCGTCCCCTGCCACGGAGCGTATCCCTCCGAAATTGACGAGGCGATTCCCGTTCCACGAGTTTCAGTCAAGAAACGCGCACGGAAGCCAATCAGCCCGCGGGCAGGGATCGTGAACTGGAGGCGGATCCAACCACTCCCGTGATTAGCCATCGAGTTCATGCGGCCTTTACGCTGAGCCATCAGCTGGGTCACCGCGCCCAGATACTCCTCAGGAATGTCGATGGTCATCTGCTCCATCGGCTCGTGAACTTTACCGTCAATTTCCTTGGTCACAACCTGTGGTTTACCGACAGTAAGCTCAAACCCTTCACGCCTCATCTGTTCGACGAGGATTGCGAGCGCAAGCTCGCCTCGTCCCTGAACTTCCCACGCATCGGGCCGAGAAGTCGGCAAAACCCGCAACGACACGTTACCCACCAGTTCACGATCGAGACGGTCCTTAACCTGGCGAGCAGTCACTTTCGCACCCTTGACACGCCCAGCCAGCGGCGAGGTGTTGATTCCCACGGTCATGGAAATCGCGGGGTCATCCACCTTGATCAAGGGAAGTGGACGAGGATCGTCGAGGTCGACCAGCGACTCACCGATCGTAATATCGTCGACGCCGGCAATTGCAACGATCTCGCCGGGGCCAGCCTCTTCAGCAGGCACGCGCTCCAAACCTTCTGTGCGTAGTAGCTCCGTGACGCGAACAGACTTGATGGTGCCGTCATGACGGGCGAGCCCGACGTTCTGTCCCTTTTTCAGGGTGCCGTTGTGCATGCGCAGCAACGCCAGACGCCCTAGGAAAGGAGAGGCATCGAGGTTGGTGACATGGGCTTGTAGAGGAGCCCCCTCGTCGTAACTGGGACCGGGAATACGTTGCAAGATGGTTTCAAAGAGTGGCTCGAGGTCTTCTTCCGGAAGCTTGCCGTCGCCGGGATTCGTCAATGAGGAGACGCCTGCTTTAGCTGATGCGTAAATCACGGGCACGTCCAGCAATGCATCAACATCCGCTTCCACGCCTTCGTTCATAAGGTCTTCAGCCAAGGACAACAGAAGGTCAGTGGTTTCCGAGACGACCTCTTCAATGCGCGAATCGGGGCGGTCCACTTTGTTGACAACAATGACGACCCGCAGTTGAGCTTCGAGGGCTTTGCGCAGGACGAAGCGTGTTTGCGGCAGCGGACCTTCAGAGGCATCGACGAGGAGGACGACGCCGTCGACCATGGACAGCCCGCGTTCAACCTCGCCGCCAAAGTCGGCGTGACCTGGGGTGTCGATGACGTTGATGGTCACGCCTTCGGCCAGACCGAGTTTTTGCGCAGCGGGCCCGCGGTAGTGCACAGCGGTGTTCTTGGCGAGGATCGTGATGCCTTTTTCACGCTCAAGATCACCCGAGTCCATGACGCGTTCGCCGGTCTTTTCCACCGAATCATGTTCGGAGAAGGCTCCTGATTGCCAGAGCATTGCGTCGACAAGCGTGGTCTTCCCATGATCCACGTGGGCGACGATAGCGACGTTACGAATGTCCTGACGCACAGGCATTGCCTGCCTCCTTTATGGCGACGATCGAAGAAAATGCGCCGAGTGGACCCGTGCACGCGACCACTCGGCAATAAACGTCTGGGGTTGCCAGTTGAGTGTAGGGGTCGATTCCTCTTCACGCAGCTGTGCACACGAAATACCAGATTAATCACTCATCGGCGTCTCCGATAGAGACGAGCATGCGAAATCGAACACTTTACGACACTCAATGTGTTCCGTTTCATCCTGGAACTGCGGCTCTTATCGATCACGACGTCTCATCGTGTACTTGTTCTCATTCTCTAAGATCGAAGCGGCTTGGTCAGCATCGCGACGTTTCGGCCGCCGCTCGGTCTAGGGTCAGCACACCGCCGCCACTTGCCAGCTATGGCTCACCGACTCGTCCCGCGTCCACGCATTTCGACGCCGATCAAAAAGCGCCTTCTTCCACGAGCGCCGCATGGGAATGGAAGCCGAATGGCCTAACAGCTGGGCAATCCTTCTTTCGAGATACGGCGTCTCGCCGCGAAGATCTTTACGACGAACCACGAGGATAGTCCACCCAGCCTCCTCAAGAACCTGGATCCGCCAGCGGTCATGTTCGGCCTGTGGACCAGTTTCCGGATGGAACTCCTCGCCAAAATATTCGACACCTATCTTCACCGCTGCGTTTTTTAACCCGCTTGAGATCTCACCACTAGCCCCTCCGGGCACATGGTGCGCGCCCTCGCTCCGCACCCCTGTCGAGTCCGCCCACGACCGTCCGAGGCTGCATATTTGCCGCTTCGAGCGCCCACCATCTTGTGCAGGCAGGCACCATCCCAGATCGATTCGGAACGAGCCTTTACCGCTGGCATGCCCTCCACACAAGTTGGTGCTGTTCTGCGGGCAAACGAGGGACTCTTCGCTGTCCGTCACCGAGTCCCGCGCCTCACTCATGCTGCTACTTTTCGCGATTCGGCCTTGCTGTGTGGCGCTGACACGCACAGGGATTTGAAGAATTGGACGGGGAAGGCCTGCTTCACGTAAACGCAGACGAAGGGCAGTTTCCTGAACTGATTCGGATCTGATGTCGGCATTGTTAATCGCAGCACGTAAGATCCGTACACCTCGCCTGCCAGCCCTCGCCTGCGCGGCTTCTACCAGCTCGTCCACTGTTACGAGTCCCTGGCGCAAAAAGCCTTCAATCCACGCTGTCGCGAGGTCAATCGTCGCTCCCATCGCAACATCGCACACTGTGCGCAAAGCGCTCGTGACGCGCATGCCCTCCATGCTCACGATTTCGCTTTCATCAACTTCCATAACTCTGCATGCAACACCAGGTCGGCGTACTGCGCGAGTGCCGGCCGGGCGAAGCACACAGATCCGAAAGGCGTCATCAGCCTCATGGCTATCCCGCACACTAACCCCATACATTAAAGCGGCGGTTTCACCGGCAAAAACAGCATCATCAGGCAAAATCGCCGCGACCGCATGCATCATTTCGCCGTCGAATAGCCGGCGCGATACATACCATCCGCGCGCCAGGTGAACAATATGTCCAGAGCGGCACGCGCTCTCAATTTGTGAGGTTTCCACTCCAGCCCGCCGCAGTTCATATGTCGATGTCACGACGCGCGAGCCAACCATTTCACGATCGGCACACATGACCGAGGGAGGCTGCGTCACTCCGCCGAGTTCTTTAAGGTCTGTCTGCCACTGCTCGAGGGTGCGCGAGCGGAAACGCAAAACTGGTGAACCACGCGAGGCAGCAAAGCGCTCGCAGTGCGTCAAGGTTCGGATCCTCTCGCGAATGGGCCTCGTAGCAGATGAGCCCGGGTTCTCGCCGTGGGTATCGCCACGCGCCTCTTTCGACTCCGTGGGGATCGTGACTGTGCCATTGCGACGGAGTTCTGGCTCGCTGTTTATGCCTTTCCTAGTGGTCATGGCAGCCACTGTGCAGTACGACGCGGCCACCTGGCAGTGGCCGTCACCGAGTTGTGGACGTGGCCTCCACGGGTGAAAGTAGTGTGGATAAGACCATAGCCAGCCACATGCCTGTGGATACTGCTCATCCACGCACACGGCACCTCCCCAGAATTACTGATTCACCAACTCCGCCCCCTCCCTCGCACCGCTTCGGGCTCCTGTAGTTCACGGTGAAGGCAACAGCGCATCAGCCTCCCTCGCCAATGCCCCACCGAATGGCGCACAGCCCGAATGATGTTGTTCCTTCTTGTGCAGCCCGCATGGCGAATGCGCCCATGAAAGCCTGTTTCGCTCTACTCTTAAACCATGACGGATTCATCAGCACTTCCCACTCCCCTTAACCTGGAAGGTTCATCCTCGCGGGCGTCGATCTCCCCGTTCGGCGCTCAGGTGCTCGAGTGGACGGTTGACTCTGATACACCCGTGATCTGGATGTCTCCGCTGGCAGCACACGATGGTGTCCGTACGCCACGAGGAGGGGTCCCAATATGTTTGCCGTGGTTCGGAGCTCATCTGAGTGATCCTGAAGCTCCCAAACACGGTTTCGCGCGCACCGCTATGTGGACTCAGATCAGCCCAGATCCTGCCGACAAGGACATTGCGCGCGGGGAAAGCGACTCCACGTATGCCGAATTCGCCCTGGCTCATTCTCCTTCACAGAATTCCAGCCAGTCGGACCAGCCAGTCCAGCCAGGCGCCGACGGCTATTTTCCTTTCAGTTTCGAGGCGAACCTTTCGATCGACGTAGCCGATTCCCTGATGATGAGGTTGACTGTGACGAACACAGACACTCGACCGTTTACCTTTCAGGAAGCTTTCCACACCTATGTGGCGGTTGGCGACATCAAAGACGTCACGATTGAGGGCCTCGACGGCGCTTTCTACGACGACAAGTCGCTTGCACGCGACCACTCGCGCAAGCAAATTGGTGAGGTGACGTTCGTACGGTACACGGACCGGATCTATCACTCTGATGCGAACGTGCAGATCCGCGATCCCCGTTTCCGGCGGATCGTCTCGATTGAAAAGTCCGGCTCGGCCAACACGATCGTGTGGAACCCCTGGTCAGACACGGTTGGCCAATTTGATGATCTTGAATCGCGCGCATGGCAAGAGTTTGTTTGTGTCGAGTCCGGCAACGTTGCAGACGAAGCGATCGAACTCGAACCCGACCAGTCTCACACCATGACTGTCTCGATTTACGTTGACTCGATGGAGTGAGCAGCGATCCCTCACCGAGGAGCTATGGCACAGCGCCTCACTCGCGAGGTCGCACCAGATCCTTGCTCACCAGTGTCACCTAAATCTCACTCTCCGAAGTGCCCTAGATCCTCACTCCCCAATACCGCCGCTGAGCCCCACTGAACAGCGCTGCCCCACCGCCTCAGTCGACCTCGTCAGGTTCTCCCGCGCTGGGTAGAAGCCACTCGGAGTCAGGACGAGCGACGAGGCGGGCATTCGAGTACGCCATCTCCAATGTCAACACGGTGTGTCCGCGGTATATGCGCTCATTAGCCTTGGACACTACCAGCGCCAGATCTGCTCGACCATCACTGTCAAGATCCAACGGCATCAGGAACTGTGCCGTATCTTCAGGCGCGGCCGGATACCACTGAGGCACGACCACTTTATAGTTGCGGCGAGTCTTGCGCAGCGCCCAGTTCACCGCAGAATCAAGCGCCTGTCGCGCGCGGACCGGGTTCGCCTGCAAATCCAGTGGAAAGCGGTCAATGTTATCGCCCAGGATGTGACTGTAAGCCAATTTGAGTTCGCAGCTGCAGTCGTATACGAGGTCGCCAGCTGTTCTCACGTACTGTGCCATCTGCGGCAAGGGGTCAAAATTAGCCAGAAGATCTCTGTTGGACTCGGTAACCCATCCCTTGAAAAACCAATCTTGCGCGTCATCGTTGCGGAAGTGGTTCCTCTCAAAAAGCGCAAAGAGCTCCTCTGAAAGTGCAGTCAGCAGTCCAGTATTAAATGCAGCGTATTGCCCATCAGCGCTCACATCGATCTTGTCTTCGGTGACGAGGCGCTTGTACGTGTAGTTGACATAGTTGTTGAGGATCGGATGGTCGAGTGACCGGGTCGCCTCGCCCCAGTCTTCGTCCTCGGCAAGCGCGGCAAGCTCGTTCAGTGTCTGGTTCCACGCCAAGAGCGGACTGTAACGAGGCGCAGCGCCGCGCTCATATTTCACACGAAACGGGAAGAAAGCAAACTCACGGAGCCGATCCGGATTTCCATTCGTCACGTAAGCCTCCTCAGCAGGTTCGAGGTTTTCCTGTCCTCGCATATAGTGCGTCACTCCTGATCTCTTACTCAGCGCCTGTGCCGACGCGCGCTCGCACCCAACTGTGCGGCTGGCTCGCGCCCAAGCTGGCGATTGCCACGCCTCTCTCTCGGTGAGAATCCGACGTGCGCAGAGACCACTCTATTCACACGTTGAACCGGAATTCGACGGAGTGTCGGCGATAAATAACCATTTTATTCGCAAGTGCGGAAGTAGCAACGAAATACCGCTAAAACGGACAACATGGGGGTGCACAGAAATACATATAGGTTCTGCGGAAAACCTATAGGGATCGTCGCTATAAACCGCTGTGCGTGGAAAACATAAAGGGTTTACGGACCCGGTCCCAGCCCCCTCAATACTCTGAGCCGGGAGAATGGAAAATGGAAGTCGATGTATCCCCACTATTCATTTTTCCGTTCTTCGGAGTACACCGGGAGCTACTCCTTCGGACCAGCTCCGTGTGAACTAGATGAGAAAGCGCAGCAGCGAATCATCGACGCTGGACAGTTGGTACTGCGGGCCCGCGAGCGGCACCCCGAGGGGTCACTCGCGGAGCACTACAACCCGTTAGCGATGGACCAAACTCTGCTCAAGGCTCACGACGAAATGGACCGAGAAGTAAATAAAGCTTTCGGTGTGGCACGCAAACTCACCAACGAGCGCCAGCGCCAGGAGCTACTGTTCGCCAGCTACGGGGAGTTGTCGACGGGCTAATCTCCTCGCTTCCATCAAAATCGAAACCACCAGCAGGGTCGTTCCCCGTGCGGGTAATTTTGATCGGCCCCGCTGCTGGGTATAGAACCCTGTCGCCGGCAACGCCGGGAACTATGACTGTGCCCGACGAGAACACGTCACTGTCATAACCCGGCTCACGGTAGACCAGCACTGGTCGTCCACTACTACTGGTGGATTTCGGTTTGGGTGGCGGGGAGATTAACGCCGCCGGCCTCGTTTTTTGCGTTGAGGAGGGCGTTGACTACTTCCCGATTGTGAAATTGGCCGATGGTGCGATGGAGAGGAACCAGTCACCTGAAAGAGATCGATCCAGTCGCTGGTGCGCAATCTGGGGGGTAGGGTTGCGGGGTCGATTCCTCGCGAGCGCAACCATGATTGTGTATCTGAACGTGATGAAAACAACCCTGCCCTTCGGAGAATTTCCCCTATCCCGCGTCCCCGGGCGGTGAAAACGGTGTGCACCATAGCCTGAAAGGCTTTGCGTTGCTCTATCGGGATCTTCGGGTCACCCACCCGGCGGATCACTAAGATCCCCCCGTCAACGTTAGGCTGTGGACGGAAAGCAGACCTTGGTACTCGGGAACCAAGGTGAAACGTGAACCATGGGGACCACTGAGCCGTCATCATCGTGCTTGCGCCTACCCCGGCCCGGCGGCGAGCGACTTCCCACTGCATGAGGAGTACAGCGTCAGTCCATGCCGGCGCATGCAACAACTTTCGAAGAATGGCAGTGGTGAGGTGAAA
The DNA here is from genome assembly GCF_030212035.1 of Pauljensenia sp. UMB10120. Taxonomy (NCBI): domain Bacteria; kingdom Bacillati; phylum Actinomycetota; class Actinomycetes; order Actinomycetales; family Actinomycetaceae; genus Pauljensenia; species Pauljensenia sp. UMB10120. The sequence goes on from NZ_JASODH010000011.1 coordinate 17,998, forward strand.
GGGAATGTTTCCCACAATGACGCAGGGAGTGGCGGGTAACGGGAAGTTAAGGAAATCATCATGGACCACTTCGACCGACGCCGAGGCGGTCTTTTTTGTGAGTTTGGCAGCTAGTTTTGCGTCTACCTCAACTGCCGTTATTGCCCTCCCCAAGCGGGATATCGGGTGAGTGAGGGCACCGCTTCCCGGCCCGATCTCGATGATGGGGCCGGTGGTTTGTTTTACAAGATCGACGATGGTGTTGATGATCTTTTGGTCTGTGAGAAAATTTTGGCCATGTTCGTGACGGCCGTATCCGTATGTAGACATCAGGTGTGCTCCGTGGAGTTGAAACGGAGCCGGGCATGGCAAATGGCCGCCCGGCTAAAGGACCGGAGCGGTTTTTGACCCGCGGGAGGGAGAAAACCGCCTTAGCGGTTGGTGAGCGGCCGCATGAAAACGGAACCTGAAATCAACATGGTTCTATCGTATCCAATTAATTTCGCAGGGTGCAATACGGTGAGAAAGAAGACAACCGCACCGCAACAGTGCAAGACCTCTCTGGATTGGAATTTGTCCTACCTTCGGGGCGTCATACAGACGCCACTGGCGTATTTTGTCTCTGGGCAACGAGGGGGAGTTACCCCCACCTCCGAATGTTTTTAAGGTGCACCCCTGATTACGCTGGGGTGCGGGAGTAATTCTGTCCGACCGATCGGACTGTCCAGCGAGGTCCCAGCAGATGATCGCGTCGATTTCGCCGCGTTCGAGGGATGCCACCATGGCGTCGTAGTTGGGGCGAGCCACATTCTTCTTTGACGCGGAAATGGACTGATCGACGTCGTTATGTCCTATGTCCAACGTGCAAGCCACGCTGCTTTGCAATGACTTCACAGTCCTGAGGCTGCAGGTCGATGGTGCGGCCATCCACGTCAGCGTCTCGTGAGATACGACGGCAAATAGGAGCGCGTGTTGTCAAACGCTATTAATAAGGCCTAGCTACACATTGAACTTAAATTCAACGGTATGTAGTTGCAAAGTTACTTTCTCGAGAACCTCGCCGCCCACGTCGCTCCCGCGTTGGGCGGCAGCCGAACCACAAAGGATCAGTCATCTGCTATCCCATCGACTAATTCTTGCAGGTCGCAGGACCTTCGCGTAACTGTCAGTTCAGCGCATTTTGAATAGTTCAGCACACGATGTATTGTTCAGCACATGCTGACCATTGCTTCACGCCTCGACGTCATGAACCGGCTCGGCCGGGCCATGGCGGATCCGACGCGCTCCAGAATCCTGATGACACTACTCGACGGCCCGAGCTACCCAGCCGTGCTTTCGCGCGCCCTGGACCTGACCCGCTCGAACGTCTCGAACCACCTGACCTGCCTGCGCGACTGCGGCATCGTCGTCGCCGAGCCGGAGGGCCGCAAGACACGCTACGAAATCGCCGATCCGCACCTCGCGGCAGCGCTCAACGCGCTGGTGAACGCGACGTTGGCTGTCGACGAAAACGCCCCGTGCATCGACCCTGAATGCTCGGTGCCCGGCTGCGGCGAGAAGGGAGCGGACGCATGAGCTCGGCATGTGGATGCGCACACGAACCCGCCAAAGAGATCGAAGAACTCGATCGGCCATGGTGGAAGGACCCCGAGTTGCTACTGCCGATCTTCTCCGGCGTAGCCCTCTGCGTAGGCCTGGCGCTGGGCTGGTCCGGGCTAGCGACACCCGCGACAGTACTGTTCTGGGTCGGCCTGCTGCTAGGGGCGTATACGTTCGCGCCCGACGCGATCCGAAACCTTGTCACGAAGCGCAAGCTCGGCATTGGTTTGCTGATGACCATCAGCGCGGTCGGCGCGGTAATCCTCGGTTACGTCGGAGAGGCCGCGGCGCTAGCGTTCCTGTACTCGATCGCCGAGGCGCTGGAAGACATGGCGATGGACCGGGCGCAGGGCGGACTGCGGGCACTGTTGAAGTTGGTACCGCAGACCGCGACGGTGCTGCGCGACGGCACGTCGGTCGAGGTCGCAGCGAAGGACCTCGCGGCTGGTGAACTGATGCTCGTGCGCCCCGGAGAGCGGATCGCCACGGACGGCATCATTCGGTCTGGGCGCTCCAGCCTTGACACCTCAGCGATCACCGGAGAATCCATTCCGGAGGAGGTTGCGCCCGGCGACGAGGTGCCCGCGGGAGCGATCAACTCCGCCGGTGTGCTGGAGGTCGAGACGACCGCAGCTGGAACGGACAACTCGCTGACCACACTCGTGGACCTGGTCGAGCAGGCGCAGGCGGAAAAGGGCGACCGCGCCCGGATCGCCGACCGGATTGCCCAACCCCTAGTGCCCGGGGTGATGATCCTGGCGGTGCTAGTCGGCGTGATCGGCTCGCTGCTGGGCGACCCCGAGACGTGGATCACCCGTGCGTTGGTGGTTCTGGTCGCAGCGTCGCCGTGCGCGCTGGCAATCTCCGTGCCGCTGACGGTCGTGGCCGCGATCGGCGCGGCCAGCCAGTTCGGCGTGGTCATCAAGTCTGGCGCGGCGTTCGAGCGGCTCGGCGGCATCCGTCACCTGGCGGTGGACAAGACCGGAACCCTCACCCGCAACCAGCCCGAGGTTACCGGCGTGGTCCCGGCAGACAGGTTTGATCGGGCGCAGGTGCTTACTTTCGCGGCGGCAGTTGAGCAGCAATCGACGCACCCACTCGCCGCGGCGATCGCGGCAGCGGGGCCCGAAGCGCCCGCCGCCCAGGACATCAGCGAGGAAGCCGGGCACGGCATCAGCGGCACCGTCGAAGGCCGACGGGTGCTGGTGGGCAGCCCCCGGTGGATCGACGCCGGGCCACTGAAGGCAGACGTTGAGCGCATGGAGTCCGAGGGCCAGACCTGCGTCCTGGTCACCGTCGATGACGCTCTCGCCGGAGCGATCGGTGTCCGCGACGAGCTGCGTCCCGAGGTTCCCGAAGCCGTGCAGACCCTGCGCGCCAACGATGTGGAAGTGAGCATGCTCACCGGCGACAACACTCGCACCGCCCGGGCGCTGGCTGAAATCGCCGGAATCGACGACGTGCGCGCCGAGCTGCGCCCTGAGGACAAGGCAAGCATCGTCGCCGAACTCTCCTCCAAGACGCCGACGGCGATGATCGGCGACGGCATCAACGACGCGCCGGCACTGGCGGGCGCAACGGTGGGCATTGCGATGGGAGCGACCGGCTCTGACGCCGCGATCGAGTCCGCTGACGTCGCCTTCACTGGCCACGACCTCCGGCTGATCCCGCAGGCGCTGCAGCACGCCCGCCGAGGCAGCAGGATCATCAACCAGAACATCGTGCTGTCTCTGGCCATCATCATCGTGTTGATGCCGCTTGCGATCAGCGGTGTGCTGGGCCTGGCCGCCGTCGTGTTGGTTCACGAAGTCGCCGAAGTCATCGTGATCTTGAACGGCCTGCGGGCTGCACGAGCGAAACGCTGAGGCTGTGACCGGCAAGTCTTATAAGAGTTAAACCACGCGCCGAGCGCACACACGTTGGACCAGGCGAGTCATTCGAGTTCACCACCTGGTCCTTCTCGATGCGTGCAGGCACGGGAACTGTGGGTGAACCTAATAGTTCAACGGCCCGATACCGCTTGCAGATTCTACACACGAGGTAGCGGAATGGACCGAGGCCGAACGAAAACCGGAGTTAGAGACAGCGCTCTTCAACCTCCCCCCCCAATAACGCGAAACGTCATTAACGCTCCGCGTTACACATTAAATTTGAATTCAACCACGTCACCGTCCTGCATGACGTAGTCTTTGCCTTCCATACGCACCCGCCCGTGAGCGCGCGCCTCCGCCATCGAGCCCAGTTCAACCAGCTCGTCGTAGCTAACGACCTCGGCTTTAATGAAACCTTTCTGGAAGTCGGTGTGGATGACGCCGGCAGCTTCGGGGGCGGTATCTCCCTGGTGAATCGTCCATGCCCGTGATTCCTTGTCACCAGCGGTGAGGAATGTTTGCAGTCCGAGGGTGCTAAATCCCACGCGCGCCAGCTGATCCAAGCCAGATTCTGCTTGCCCTGACTCTTCGAGCATTTCGCGGGCGTCATCCTCGTCAAGTTCAATGAGTTCGGACTCGAATTGGGCGTCCAGGAAAATGGCGTCAGCGGGTGCGACGAGGGCGCGCAGTTCATCCTGCTTGGCGCGATCTGCCATCCCCTCGGAATCCATATTGAAGACATAGATGAACGGTTTCGCCGTCATCAGCTGGAACGATTTAAGGGCATCCTGGTCGAGCGCTGCTCCCTCGGGCCCGGATAGTACGGTGCCTTGTTCAAGAAGTTCGAGGGCGGCTTTCGCCGTCGCCAGAACTGCTGGATCTGTTTTCTTACCCTTGACCTCTTTGTCGAGGCGAGGGATTTGCTTTTCAAGGGTCTGAATATCAGCAAGGATCAGTTCTGTTGAGATGGTCTCAATGTCACTGGCCGGATCAACTTTGCCTTCGACGTGGACAACGTCGGGGTCGTCGAATGCGCGTGTGACCTGGCAGATTGCGTCTGCCTCGCGAATGTTGGCAAGAAACTGGTTGCCCAGGCCTTCGCCTTCAGAGGCGCCACGCACGATGCCCGCAATATCAACAAATGAGACGGTGGCGTGAATGATCTTTTCTGAGTTGAACATTTTTGCTAGAACGTCCAGACGAGGATCAGGCAGCGGTACCACTCCCACGTTTGGTTCGATCGTGGCGAAGGGGTAGTTCGCTGCGAGCGCTGATGCGCGCGTCAGGGCGTTAAAGAGGGTCGACTTGCCGACGTTGGGCAGTCCCGCAATTCCAATAGTCAAAGACACGTGCCCTATTGTAGGCATTCCTGTGCGCGTATGCGGAAAGCCGTGTCCTGCGCCTCATTCATGTGTGTGCCGAGTGGTCGCGTGCAAGCGACCACTCGGCACACACCAGAAAATTCGCGCAGATATCTTGTGGTGAGTCAGCAGCGCCTCGCGCCTTCGTTGCACCGGGCGTCACTGTCAGTGCGTGTGGTTCGCACCTGACTGCCGCGGTGCGTGCGGGCGCGCATCGATCAGCCCCGACTTCTTGAGCTCCATACGCAAATTACGCGGCAATGCAAACGTTGTCGTCTCGGTTTCGGTGCGCACTTGCTCAACGTGCGTCAAACCGCGTTCTTTCAGCCACGCGATGACGTCTCGCACCAACACTTCCGGCACGGACGCACCCGATGTAACACCAACCGTCTGAGCACCTTCAAACCATTCTTCGCGCAGCTCACTTGCTCGGTCAACACGATGAGCCGAACCGGCACCGGCATCCAGCGCAACTTCCAGCAGCCGCACAGAATTCGACGAATTCGCCGATCCCACCACGATCATGACATCAACGTCAGGCGCAATCGACTTCACTGCAACTTGCCGGTTTTGCGTCGCATAGCAAATATCGTCACTGGGAGGATCCGTCAGCTCCGGGAATCGTTCACGCAGCCGGTCAACCGTCTGACGCGTCTCGTCAACAGACAGCGTGGTCTGCGAAATCCATACCACGCGCGAGGGGTCACGCACCGTCACCGAGTCGACCTCGTCAGGCGATCCAACGACCTGAATATGGTCGGGAGCCTCACCAAACGTCCCCTCGACTTCCTCGTGCCCCTGATGGCCCACCAGGATAATGTCATAGTCTTCGCGCGCAAAACGCACCGCTTCGCGATGCACTTTCGTCACGAGCGGGCACGTCGCATCGATAGTGGCGAGGTGACGCTCCTGCGCTGCGGCCGCCACCTGCGGTGACACTCCGTGCGCGGAAAACACGACCCGAGCTCCCTCGGGAACTTCGTCGACTTCCTGCACGAAAATCGCGCCGCGCTCAGACAGAGTTTCCACCACGTATTTATTGTGAACGATCTCTTTGCGCACGTAGATAGGCGGCCCGTACAGTTCGAGCGCTTTCTCCACGACGTCGACCGCTCTGTCCACGCCCGCACAGTACCCACGCGGCGCAGCGACGAGCACGCGCCCGCCTTCAGGCGTCTGTCCCTGGCCTGATCCGGCCCCACCATCATCTTGCGGCGGCCGTGGGAACGAGGGCGACGGAAGCGACACGGAAGATGCGCGATGCGCAGCGGCGTCCTGATTCATACGTCCAATCTAACGTCTATGACACCTATTGACATCCTCAGCGTAATGAATCCCACGTCACGGCAGCGCTCCACCGTCCGCATCGTCGTGTGATGTGACATCCTTGGATCGTGTCATTTTCACAGCCTCCGCATATGCCAGATGGCCGCCAGCCCGGAAGCGGCCGGCCACCCTCGTCAATGAACGCGGGCCAGCCCGGTGCGCGCACGCTCGCCCCCAAGGCAGCGATGACGACGAGGGAGAACCCGTGGCCTCTGCGACTGCTTACTGAGAACATCAAGACCTATGTCGAAAAGATGTCGACACTGTGGGTTGAAGGCCAGATCGTCGAATACAAGCCGCGACCTGGCACTCGTATGGCGTTTTTCGTGCTGCGTGACGTGCAAGCGGATACATCCATGACTGTGACCGCGTTCCCTTCGGTACTGGACCGCACCGGCCCGGGCTTTGAAGAAGGGGCGCGCGTGGTGATTCGTGCGACTCCTGTGTTTTGGGAGAAGCGCGGGACGCTCAATCTGCGGGCTGAGGAGATCCATCTGCAGGGACTGGGCGATTTGCTCGCGCAGATTGAGATGCTGCGCCGCAAGCTTTCGGCCGAGGGCCTGTTTGCTCCCGAACGCAAAGTCCCGCTGCCGTTCGCCCCGAAGGTGATTGGTTTGGTGTGTGGCCGCAACGCCAAGGCAAAAGATGACGTCGTGGTCAACGCGAGCGCGCGCTGGCCTGCGATCAGCTTTGAGATTCGTGAAGTTGCTGTTCAGGGCGTGCACGCGGTGCGGGAGGTGTGCGCGGCGATGACTGAGCTGGACGGGCTGAGCCATGTTGATGTCATCGTAGTGGCCCGTGGTGGCGGCTCGGTCGAGGACCTTTTGCCGTTTTCTGATGAGACGATGGTGCGTAATGCGGCAACGATTCGTAAACCGCTTGTTTCAGCCATTGGGCACGAGGCCGACGCTCCTCTGCTGGATCTGGTTGCTGATTTTCGTGCGTCCACGCCGACGGATGCGGCCCGCCGTGTCGTGCCGGATTTGGCGCAGGAGACTGCTGGGCTGACTCAGGCCGCCTCGCGCATGCGTTCTGCGGTTGCGCGCGTGGTAGGCAGGGAGCGCGAGCGTCTCTCGTTGGTCACGTCGCGTCCAGTGATGGTCGAGCCAAGGGCGATTGTCGAGCGCCACGTGCAGGTTGTGGACGGTTTGCGCGGCCGTCTGTCAGTGGCGCTGTCGCGAATGCTGTCCCGCGAGCAGACGGGGTTGGCTCGAGCGATCGGCACGTTGAGGGCTCTGTCCCCTCAGGCAACGTTGGATCGCGGGTATGCCCTGTTGCGCACGCCGGGTGGAGATCTGATTCGCTCCACTGATCAGATAGCGAAAGGCGATTTACTTGAGGGCGTCTTAGCGTCGGGCCGACTGGTCGCTCAAGTGTTCGGCTTCACTCCTGCTACCTCGGATACCTCCGCATCAGAAGATGATCCCCTCGCCAATTAATGCGCAAAGCTTTGTTCATTGTGCCGAGTGGTCGCGTGCACGCGACCACTCGGCACACACAAGAAAACTGGGAAGGAAAAGTTTATGAGCCAGAATGGCACCTCACCTGTGGAGAACCGGCCGGATGCCTCCACTATGGGATACGAGCAGGCACGCGATGAACTCGTTGAGATCGTCGGTGTTCTTGAATCAGGCAAGGCTCCCCTCGAAGCAACCCTTCAGCTGTGGGAGCGAGGTGAAGCTCTCGCCACGCGCTGCCGCACGATCCTGGACCAGGCTCAATCCCGCCTTGAACAGGCAGACGCCTCAGACCAGCCACACGACGATGCGAGCGGCTCATCTGAACAAGCAGACGGTGCTCTCAGGTAGGCGACCACTCGCGGTCACGTCGCCTCTAGCACCGCCCGAGCGCACACCGTCCCTAGCACCACCCGGGCGCGCGTCGCCCCTGGCGCCACATGACCGCACTCCGCCCCGTTCTCCTCGACCATGGAGTCTGCAGGCGTTGCCAATTTCCGCTGCATACCCACATTCGATAGGCTAAGCACAGAACGCACTCGTGCGCTCTTCCCCACCAGTTCGGGCGCACCCGCACAGAAGCGTGTACGTCACCAGTCAGGAAGTTTCAATGGATATCTTGTCTGCCCCGCATATCCTCGCCATCGGCGAGTCCCTCGTGGATATTCTGCACCGCCCCGACCGCCCCGATGATGTTGTGGAGACACCCGGCGGCTCTCCCGCAAACACGGCGATGACACTGGGTCGCCTGGGTCGTCCGATTGTGCTGGAAACGTGGCTGGGCCGCGATGAACGAGGGCGGACAGTAGCTGAACACTTCCGCGACTCCCACGTCTATATTCCACCGGAATCTTTCGGCGCAACACGCACAACGACGGCGACCGCCACATTGAATGAGCGAGGTGCCGCGACCTACACCTTCGATATTGAGTGGGCTCCGCGCACGCCTATCCCTGTTTCTCCCAATGCCCAAATCGTGCATGCCGGGTCGATTTCCGCTGTTATTCAGCCAGGTGGCCCCGCCATTCTTGACGCGCTGCACCGCGCACACGATCAGGCCATCGTCACCTACGACCCGAATATCCGCCCCGACATTATGGGCTCACCGGAAGAATCGATCGACACGATCCTCGACTTCGTGCGTGCAGCTGACATCGTGAAGGTCTCAGATGAAGACATCGCATGGCTGACGAATGATGCACCACTGGACGAGGTCGTGTCTGATTGGCTCGGACTTGGCCCGTCGCTTGTCATCGTCACCCGCGGAAGCAAGGGTGCCATGGCTCGTTCAGTGAGTGGCATGCAGTGCGCCGCCACCCCTGCTGATATCCCAGTGGTTGATACTGTCGGCGCGGGTGATTCGTTCACTGGCGGTATCATTGACGCGCTGTGGGGTCTTGGCCTCGTGGGGGCTGACGCGCGCGAAGCGTTGCGGACCCTTGACGAGGCGACCGCAATGAAGATTTTGACGCGAGCCTCACGAATTTCAGATATCACTGTTTCGCGTGCCGGCGCCAACCCACCGTGGCTGTCGGAGCTGAACGACTAGCTCGCCTGCGCGCAATCAGCGCCCCATACGCCGTTCACGTTGCGCATAGGAGCGTAGCGCGCGCAGAAAATCGACGCGTCGGAAGTCAGGCCAGTACGCCTCACAGAAGTACAACTCGGTGTGAACACTCTGCCAGATCATAAAGCCGGATAGCCTCTGCTCACCCGAGGTGCGAATCACAAGATCCGGATCAGGCTGCCCCTTGGTGTACAGATGATTCGTGATGTCCTCGTCAGTGAGCGAATCAGCAACTTCTTCCAGCGTGCGCCCTTTCGCAGCAGCATCTCGCAGCAAAGAGCGCACCGCATCAGCAATCTCATGACGCCCGCCGTAGCCAACCGCGATGTTGACGCTCAGGCCATCCATATCTTTCGTCGCGTCCTGGGCGCTGCGCAACTCATCGGCAAGATCCTCGCTAAGCAGTGACAAATCACCGACAACACCGATTTTCCAGCGACGCTGAGCGGCCAAGGCGCGCACGGCCTGTCCAATAATGTCAAAAAGCTCGTCGATCTCATGCTGATCGCGCTCCAGATTGTCGGTAGAGAGCATCCATAGCGTGACGATCTCAACTCCGACCTCTTCGGCCCACTCCAAAAATTCTGCAATTTTCCCGGCACCGGCGCGGTGACCGTGAGACGCTGTGGTTCCAATGGAACGCGCCCAGCGGCGGTTTCCATCCAAGATGACCCCGACGTGACGGGGAATCGACCCATGAGCGATTTCAGAGCGTACTCGCCGTTCATACAGGTCGTAGAGCAAATTCCATTGCGCCATCGGGACCTCCCATATGTTCTTGCACCAACTGTATACCTCACGCCTCGAACTCAGAGGGCGAAGGATTGCCCCGTGGATTTCGCCTGTGGAGATTGTGGCGGTCCCGCTACCTAACTTACGGTATCGTAGGGAAGAGGGCGGGGTGGTCATCACGGCCCCATCACAGCGCCACCGCGGAGCCACCGCGGCCCCCACCAACGCGTCACTGTCCCTGCGAGAATGCGAGTTCGGTAAGGAGAGATGTCAGACATGAAGATTGCATCTATTCACCCCACCCAGTGGGTTCCAGAACAGCTCATTAGCGTCAAGCCGCACTTTCGCGGATGGCTCCATCTGGTCGCCACTCCCCTGTCACTGGCCGCCTCGATCGTTCTCGTGTGCCTGGCACCTACCACAGCGACTACATGGGCCTCGGCTGTCTACCTTGCCGCATCGCTCATCCTGTTCGGCATCTCGGCGCTTTACCACCGTTTCTACTGGGCTCCCAAATGGGAGACGCTATGGCGCAGACTCGACCATTCAAACATTTTCCTGCTGATCGCCGGCACCTACACACCGCTGGCTGTCGCCCTCCTGTCCCCGCATGATCAGGTTGTTCTGCTCTCGATCGTGTGGACAGGTGCCATCGCAGGCATTCTCATTAACCTGTTGTGGCCGGCAGCGCCCCGCTGGCTGGCAACGCTGCTGTACGTTGTGTTGGGCTGGACCGCCATATGGTATCTGCCCGCTCTGTGGTCTGGTGGTGGCCCCGCCGTCGTGTGGCTCGTCATTGCAGGTGGTTTGCTGTATACACTGGGTGCCCTCGTCTATGCGACGAAATGGCCGAATCCCTCGTCCAAGTGGTTTGGGTTCCATGAGATCTTCCACTCGTTCACGATCCTGGCGTGGGCGTGTCAATGCGTCGCCGTGTACATCGCGGTCCTGACTGCTTAAGCGTGTGCCACCAGCGGCGTTGGTTGTTTTGTCGTCATTGACGAGGGTGACCCATGCGCCGTTTCGTCCGGAGATGAAAACGCGACTTTCGCCGCTTTGAATATGGCTTTAGTCGCTCTTATTGTTACACTGACCCCAGTTCATCGTTTTGTCGCTCCGGCACCACACCACGGTGCCGGACTTTTTCATTGAAAGGAAGGAACCATGGCGGACACTCAGTGGCTGACACGAGCCCAATATGATGCCCTCAAGGCAGAGCTGACTGAGAGAATCGAGCAGCGTCGCCCGGAGATCGCCAAACTGATCGATGCGGCTCGCCAGGAAGGCGATTTGAGGGAGAACGGCGGCTACCATGCTGCCCGAAATGAGCAGTCCATGAACGAAACGCGTATCCTCGCACTTCAGGAGATGCTCGAGCATGCGGAGGTGGGAGAAACTCCCGCCAACGATGGCGTGGTGGAGCCTGGAATGGTCGTCACTGCAACGGTGGCTGGCCGTGAGCAGAAGTTCCTGCTCGGCTCACGCGATGCCGGCGGCGATCTGGGTATCCAGGTGTTCTCCGCTCGCGCACCGCTGGGTGCAGCGGTGATGGGACATAAGCCTGGCGACAAGCTGACCTATGAGGCGCCCAACGGTAAGACCATCGAGGTTGAAATTCTCGAGTGTGTGCCTTACGGACAAGAAGGATAATTACTCTCCAGACGGGTGCTCCCCGAAAGAGCGGCTGACTGTGTTCAACCGTCTCTTTCGGGGAGTTTGCTATATGAAGGGCCCACGCGCATGCACCTGCCAGCCTACGAGTGAACGTTTAATTAGAGTTTTGGTTCACCGCGTCGATGCCGGCTCAGCGTGATCGCCGAGCGCATCAACGCTTGCTCGAGGCGTCAGCTCACCGCGTTGAGGAGGATGAGCCTGCTGGGTCGCCCTCGTCGCTGGATGATCCACCCCGGGCTGCAGCAATTTCGTTGCTGTCACCCTGCGCTCGATCATCGTCAGCGTGAGAATCATGAGCGTCAGCGTGGCTGCCGCTATGGGAAGTATCCTCGTCTGAATCTGACTTGACGGCTTCGTTCTTGTTGTCCTTGATGCCGTCACCGTCTTCGTCATCATCAGAGGCATAGGACTGCGCGACCATCTCATCCAACATTCCTGGCGGGCCTCCAGGTCTGTCCTCCTGATCGCGAAGGGCGGGTATGGGGTCATATCCGTGCAGGTAAAGGAACGTTGAGTTAAGGAATGCTGCGATCGGCACGCCGAAAAGAGCGCCGGGAATGCCGGCGACCGCGCCGGCACCTGCCACAACCAGCAGGACGGCGACTGGGTGCAGGGATACTGCAGAGGACATGAGCCAGGGCTGCAGAATATTACCTTCGATCTGCTGGACGGCGAGGATGATCAGCAGCATGAACAGTGCGCGCGCCACGCCCTGATCCACCAATGCAACGAGGACGGCAATGGTTCCAGACACCAGGGCGCCAACGATCGGGATGAACGAGCCGAAAAAGACAAGCACGGTGATGGGGATCGCCATCGGCACGCCCAGTGCCCACGCACCGATACCGATACCGATTGCATCAATTGCGGCAACTTTGATCTGCGTGCGCACGTATGCCGACAGGGTGACCCATCCGCGGATCGCTGATTCGTGGACCGGGCGGCGCGCTGGCGCCGGGAACAGGCGTACCACCCATAGCCAGATCCGCCTGCCTTCGCGCATGAAGAAGAACAGGCAGAACAACATAATGAGGGATCCGGTCAGAACTGACGCAAGAGAGCTCGTCAGGCTCAGTGCGCCTGTTGCGAGGGCCGAGGAGTGTGCGCTCAAGAACTGGGTGACTTCTGTGCGGATTGTCTCGATGCCCTGTTCAATGGTGGCCGTCTCAAGTCCAAACGGGCCGTTAGATACCCATTCGACCGCTTTATCGAGACCTTGGGAGGCTTTGGAGACAAGGGATGGGACCTGCCGGATGAGTTGTCCGGCGGCTCCAGCGATGATTGTCACGACGACGAGGAGGGCGACGACCAATCCGGTGGCAGCTGCGGCTGTCTGCGGAAGGCGAACCTTGACGTGCAGGAAACGCACCAGCGGCTCCAGCAGGACTGTCAGAAGGACGGCAATCGCAACCGGAAAGACAATCAGGGACAGTTGGACCGCTCCCCACGCCACGACGGCAACGGCAGCGATAATGATCAGGAGGCGCCACGACCATGCTGCAGCCACACGCACAGACCATGTCACGCCCTCGCTTGCGTCACGAGACCGAGGCGAGACAGCAGGCTCGTGGAAGCTCACGACTTCGTCGTGGTCGCGAGACGATGAATGGGAGCGGCGTCGTGGCCATTTGCCTATCCAGTTATTCAGCCGTTCCGTATACGGCGTGTCGTGGCTTTGCGCCATGGTGATCCTCACTTTCAGTGGAGCGTCAACAGTCAACCTGCATCTGGCTGGCGCAGTTCGCGTCGCGGGCTAGCGCGCCCGACCTCGTCAAAAATGCACGGTGCCTCTGATCTGAGGCGGCACGTGCCAGCTCGAGACAGTTCTCATCGTGGGATGTGTGCGAGAAGAGCTTGAGGCACAGGTTAAATGTCGCACGATAGTCTACGTGACATTCATGTTCTCAGCGCAATTAAGGGGAAGCGGGTGGGCATTTGCATACGGCAATGAGACAATATCGGCACCAAGAGAAAGCGAGCCACAATGTTTGAGTTCCACAACGCCATCAATGTGCATGATGATCCGAACCGTCACGTTGTCCTGGGAACTCCGCTGGATATGGAACCTGGAGAGGGCCAGGAGCTGATCTATTTCGCTGCTGGCTGCTACTGGGGAGTCGAAAAGATTTTCTGGGAAACACCGGGGGTTGTGGCCACTGCCGTCGGCTTCATGGGCGGGCATGCTGATCATCCAACTTACAAGCAGGTGTGTGCCGGCGGAACCGGGCATCTCGAGACTGTGCGCGTCGTGTATGACACGTCGAAGATTTCCACCGGCCAGATCATTGCCACGTTTTTTGAAATTCACGATCCCACGCAGGGCGATCGACAAGGCGGCGATATTGGCCATCAGTACCATTCGGCGATCTGGACGACCACCGATGAGCAGTACGACCTTGCCGTGCGCACGCGCGAGGCCTACCACGACACAATCAGTGAGCATGGCTTCGGAGCCATTACCACCCATATTGCGACGGCAGCCGATGGCGGGCAGTTCTGGTACGCGGAGGATTCCCATCAGGGATACCTGTTTAAGAACCCCGATGGTTATCAGTGTCATTCGCGCACAGGCTATGCGTGCCCAGTTCTGAAGTCCCGTTCCTGAAGCTGGCGCTGCTGCTCGAGTCGCTCTGATCTCAGCCGAGGTCTCAGTCTTTTAAATCAAAAGGGTCCTTGCGGATGACTCCGCAAGGACCCAGTGAATTGAAACGTATCGATGATGCCTCAAGGTAGTGCTAGTGCACTCCCAGAATGTCAGTCACGAAGACCAGGGTGTCTCCACCTTGGATACCTGCCTGCGGTACCCCGTGGTCGCCGTACCCGTATTCTGCCGGAATTGACAGCAAGACGCGTGAGCCAACACGCTGCCCGACCAGGCCATCATCCCATCCGCGGATCACCATTCCCACACCGATCTGGAAGCTCAGTGCCTGGCCTCGGTCATAGGAGTTGTCAAAAACCTGTCCGTTCCACACCTGGCCCAGGTAATGGCACTGAATCGTGTCGCCCGGCTCCACTTCCTGGCCATCACCCGCGCGCAGCACTTCAATCAGCAGCTCATCGGAGGGCTGTGCATCTGTGAATGCGACAGTCGGCTTGCGTCCAAACTCGCCTTCGACGTGAACGTTTTCCATAGTGCGTTGTCCTTACTGTGACGTGTAATGATGAAAGCGAGTCTACTCGCGGAAGTATGACAGGAGGCGCAGAATCTCCAGATACATCCACACGAGAGTCACCATCAGCCCGAATGCGCATGTCCAGGCAAACTTTGAAGGAGCCCCCTGCTCGACGGCCACCTTGGCCACCTCGAAATCACCAATCAGGCAAATCGCGCCGATGAAGACGCAGAAGACACCGATGAAGACCCCCAGCGGGATTCCCATAACCGTGATGGAGCGCAGTGACGAGTCGAGCACGCCGGTGATGTTGAGCAGGAACGACACGATCGAGAAGGTGATGATGCCGAACAGAGAAATCATGGCAAACCTGGCCATCTTCGATGAGTAGCGAACTTTGCCAGACGCATACAGAGCCAGTGTGACGCCAAAAACGCTCAGAGTACCCACAACCGCCTGAAGGACGATCCCGGGATACACGATTTCCATGACTGATGACACGCCGCCCAGCGCGAGGCCTTCAGCAGCTGCGTACACCATCGTCAGTCCCGGCTTCGGTGAACGTGAGAACGAAATAATCAAAGCCAGCACGAATCCGACGGCCAGGCCGCCAAACATCAAACCAAGCCCCATCGACGGGTTGGCACGCGTGACAGCCCATGCTCCGGCAGCTGCGACAAGCAGAATCCCAAAAAGGATTCCGGTCTTGACGATGACATCGTCGATTGTCAGTCGGCCACGATCCACCGCATCAGCAGACGGCTGGTTGTAACGCTGCTCAAATTCCTCAAACTGGTCCGCCTGCTGAGGGTAACGAGGGTACCCCTGCTGCGTTGCAGTGCCGGCCGAAGCGCCAGCGCCAGCCTGATGGGCGTAAGGATCAGCGTACTGCTGCGACTGGTAATTGGTATATCCGCTGTTGCCGGGGGCATACCCTGGCATTCCTGGATAGCCAGCTGGAGTGGTCTGCGCCGAGCGCGTCTCGTCTTTCACCAGTTTCTTCAATACGGGGTTGGACATTGTGCCTCCTTCTGGCCAGCGCGCCCCGGGAACAGGCGTTGCCGGAAACAGACTGACCCACTACTACCTGTCTTAAGGTTTTCACGTTTGCGGCCCGACCGCTAGCCCATCGGGGTCTTTCTTATTGAGCCGACAGCGAGATCTGGCGATCCCTTTCGGCGCACCTCTCGCCCTTCACCAATCCAAGGCCAGCTCTCCACAGAAGAGTTTCCGAGTCAGAATTCGCATGGGACTCCCTCGTCAATGAACCTGCCGCGTCCGGCAAAGACCCGGCGAGCATCATTTCTGCCGCTTGCGTGCCCGACTCCGTACCCCCAGTCAGATTCGAACTGACAACACATCGATTTTAAGTCGATTGCCTCTGCCAATTGGGCCATGGGGGCATGCCAACCTCACAAGCCTGGCTCATGGCTCGTGACGGCAGCGTGCCTAGTTTACACGCACTTCCGGCCGTCATCCCACACGAGCCGCGCCCACGCCTCGACAACGCATTACCCACACATTGCCTGTGCCTTATGATCGAAGGTAGCCACATCTCCATCACAGCGGTTCCTCGTCGCGAAGGAAGGTTCGATACGAATGACTCTCGGCTCGTCTGAAGAAACTACCTCCACCGGTGGAGCCACACGCGAAAAGCGCGACATGCCTCGAATCCCGTATCGCAGTGATGGGATTGTGCATCGCTCACGTCATAACTTCCCTGGTGCGCGCCTCCAACAACGCCCACCGATCCTGGTATCAGCTCTGCCGCGCAAACGAGTTTATGCATCCTCGTCGAACGCGAGTGTGGGGCACCGTATTCGCAATGCATTCCAAGCCATTCCGCGATTCCTCGCTGACGAGACGCGAACCGGTTTGCTGCTCATTGTCGTTGCACTCATCGCTCTCTTCCTGGCAAATTCCCCCTGGGAACCGATCTACAGCGCTATTTCGCACTATGAATTTGGCCCTGAATCGCTCGGACTGCATCTGTCAGTGCACGAATGGGCGGCCGACGGGCTACTGACCATCTTCTTCTTCGTTGTCGGCCTGGAGTTGAAGTCAGATTTTGTGACCGGACCGCTGCGTGACATCCGGGAAGCGGCACTGCCCATGTTGGCGGCCGCTTTCGGCATGGTCGGACCTGCCACCATCTATGTGCTGATCCAAACCATCACTGGTTCCGATCACTTCCACGGGTGGGCCGTGCCAACTGCAACTGATATTGCCTTCGCGGTGGCACTCCTGGGGATCTTTGGACGAGGCCTCCCACCTGCCGCGAGAACCTTCCTGCTGACTTTGGCAGTTGTCGACGATCTGCTGGCCATCATCGTCATTGCAGTGTTTTACTCATCTGGCCTGAACTGGCTGGCGCTGGGCGGAGCACTGCTGACGATCGTGGTCTTTGGTTTCCTGGTGCAGCGCCAGATCACCAAGTGGTGGCTGCTCATACCTTTGGCTGTGGTGGCGTGGGCACTCATGCTGAACTCCGGCGTTCACGCGACGATCGCAGGTGTCTGCCTGGGCATGGTTGTGCCTGCCAAACGCATCAGGAACCGCCAGCTCACTCACGAGTTTGATGAGAAGCTCAGTCCGTGGTCAGCGGGCCTGGCTCTTCCCGTTTTCGCATTCTTCGCCGCTGGCGTACCCGTCATGGGTGGCGAGGGTGGCCTGAGCGCAGCGCTAACCGACCCAATCACTATTTCCGTCGCAGTCGCACTGCCGCTGGGCAAGCTGATCGGCATCTGGGGGTCGGTCGCTATTCTGACGCGCTACACCCGCCTGCGCTTGGGCAACGGAGTGGACCTGCCCGACATTGCCGCGATCGGCCTGCTGGCCGGCATCGGATTCACGGTCGCGATGCTGGTAGCCGGGCTTGCGTTCCCGGGCGAAACCGAAGTGTTCCATGCTCGCTTCGGCGTGATTCTCGGTACATTTGCTGCCGCGTTGTTGGGGGCTATTGCCCTGCACCAGCGTACAAGCGTGCGCGCCCGTGGAGCGCACGCGTCAAATCAGCGCTGAACGTCCGAGCACGGCGATCCGACGCTGAGCGATCGCGACACAGACCCAGACTTGGTCAGCACTGCGCGGTTTACGCCGCCGGCGCACTAAACACCTGCTGAGCGTCTACTCCTTCACCTGAGACAAGGCGATCCCGTCCAAAATGTCGTGCTCGGACGTCACCCAGCGATCGATTGTGCCGAGTGGTCGCGTACACGCGACCACTCGCGCACAAATGCGGGACCAGATCAGTGCGCCGCCGGCGATCACGTCTTCGCGTCCTTTCGGCATGAACCCCAGAGCAGCCTTGACCTTGACAGGCTGATCGATCATGAAGCGGATGGCGCGTTCCCCCTCGTCCATCGTGAACACGGCACCGTGGATGCGTTCAGGCATGTAGCGATCCAAGCCCAGCGCCTGCGCGGCAATAGTCGTCACCGTGCCGGCGACGCCCACCAATGTTCCCACTGCGCCAAAATCAATGACCGAGGCAGCACGATCCAGCTGCTCGTCGATCCACCGTGCGGCTTGAGCTTCAGCCTGCGGATCAATCCCCTGCTCAGAGTCACAGTGCGCGAAGAAACGTTCCGTCACTCGCACAGACCCCATGTTGAGCGAGATCGCCTGTTCGACGCCTGTTGAGCCGATGACCAGCTCAGTGGAGCCACCACCAATGTCCACCACCAGTGTCGGACGCCTCGCCTGAGAATCCAACGCGCTCATCGCTCCAGCAAAGGACAAAGCGGCCTCTTCCTCGCCGGGCACCACTTCAGGCTCCACGTTGAGCAGTTCACGCACCCCGTCGACAAAAACATCGCGGTTCTGCGCATCTCGGCTAGCCGAAGTCGCCACAAAACGCACGGAATCCACATTGTGACGCTTAATAAGCTCCGCGTATTCTTGCACCACTTCCAGCGTGCGTTCAATTGCGTCGGGGTCGAGACGCCCTGTCTTATCAACGTTGTAGCCCAGACGAACGATCCGCATCAGGCGCGTGATGTCCCGCATCCGCACAGATCCCGTATCGTCTCGCTCAACGTCTGCGATCAGGAGCCTGATTGAGTTGGTCCCGCAGTCGATGGCTGCCACACGCCGAGGGTGGCGCAGCTGTTCTGGTTCAGTCATAGTCACGGCGCTCATTGTGTCACGTTTGAAGGCGGTGTGGATGTCTCGCTGCAGGCCATCGTATTGTCGCGACTCGTCTAGCACATGCAGCGGTCAGACTGCCACAGATTGCGCTCGGCAAGGATTTCGAGTGCTTTGTCGCCCACCGGGTTGCCTCCGGGGCCTGCGACGAGGGAGTGCGCGACAAGCGCGTGCAGACATTTCACGCGAGTTGGCATGCCACCGGCAGATACGCCGTCGATCTCCGGCACTTCACCCAGCGTCCGACGAAAAGCGATATAGGAGTTGTGAGCATCGCGGTAGTGCCTGGCAGCGTCCTCGTCAATCCTGATCCACTCATTGAGGTCTTCCATCACATGCTCTGCTTCCAGCGTGGAGCATCCACGCACGATCGGTGGGCACGTAAGGTAGAAAGTCGTCGGGAAAGGCGTACCGTCATCCAGGCGCGGGCGAGTCACGACAACGGTGGGCCGTCCGCACACACATCTGGCGCCGATAGAATCCACTCCACGCGGCAAGCGTCCGAGCTGCTCGCGCACCACTTCCAGGTCCTTTTCGGTGGCCGGCGACAGCTCCGGCAACTGCCTTGCGTCAGTGTCGCTGCCGTGGATGTTCATTTCTCGTCTCCTGATTGACTGAAGTTCAGTGGAGTCTGGTCTTTGGCGTCGTGGGTTGCTTCTTCAGGGTTGTCCGCATCGATGACCGATTGGGCAAGAATCTGAATCCACGGCTTATCCGGGCCTCGTTTGTCGTTTTCCTGCGAGGAGGCATCCTCGTATCCTGGCCCTGGGTCCTTGACCGTGTACTGGGTTTCTCCCGGCTGGACATATCCGAGGCGTGAGCGGGCCTGCGATGCCACGTACGTCGGGTCCTTCCATAAGTCGAGCTGTTCGTGAAGCTCGGCGTTGCGTTCCCTGGCCTGTTCGACACGCACCTGCATATCTTTCAGGTCCTGGCTCTGCCTGAACCATTGGTACGCGGAGGGAATGAGTAGGACAGCAAGCAGCGCAGCCATGATGCTGATTGCGAGGAATCGGACCGAAATTGTCAGTCCGCCGAAAGAGATGCTGCGCGACGAAGCGTCACTGCGTGCTGTCTTTGCGCCCCGTCCGCCACTACGTTCCTTCGTCTTCGTCGCCGCGTCCGGTTGACGGTTCCGGCGAAAACGTGATGCGACAGATGCTGAGCGTGAAGAGTCCGAGCCTCCTGTTTTCAGGCGGGGTCCCGCCAAGCCGATGCGGCGCAGGCGATCCGAATGGAAGCGGCCCTTCGGCGAATCCTGACTCGCTTCGGCGCCCAACTCACGCGATGCATCTGCCCTGTCGTTTACTGCGCCGAGAGAGGGCCGAGTAGATATCTGGCTGTCGCTATGTGAATCCGTTTGATCTCCATGGGATCGCCGGATTGGGCGAGAGCGACGCTGCTGGCTGGCTGGCGTCGACGAGGGGCGTGACGCACCAGAAGTGCGTCGACGAGGCGCGTGAGGGCGCCTCGGATCATGATGCGACGAATCAGCCATGTTCTCATCGTGCCTTAAAACACTTCGAGCCGGGCGATCCGCTTGCGGCATGTCACAGTCGTTCTGGTCATATTCCCGTGAAACAGCTGTGCGCCGAGTGGTCGCATGCAAGCGACCACTCGGCGCACATTAAAAAAATAAGCCGTCAGGGCTTCAGTGTTCTCAGGCCTTGAAGCGTGGGAACGACGATGCACCTGCGTACACGGCTGCTTCAGCAAGCTCTTCTTCAATGCGCAGCAGCTGGTTGTACTTGGCGACACGCTCTGAACGTGCCGGAGCACCGGTCTTGATCTGACCGGAGTTGGTGGCAACAGCAAGATCCGCGATCGTCGTATCCTCGGTCTCGCCGGAGCGGTGCGAGGTCATCGTGCGGTATCCGTTGCGGTGTGCTTCCTCAACGGCATCCAGCGTCTCGGTCAGGGAGCCGATCTGGTTGACCTTGACCAGCAGTGCGTTAGCCACGTTCATCTCGATGCCCTTGCGCAGGCGATCGGGGTTGGTGACGAATAGGTCGTCGCCCACCAGCTGAACACGGTCACCGATCTGAGCGGTCAGTGACTTCCATGCGTCCCATTCGTCTTCTGACAACGGGTCTTCGATGGAGACCAGCGGGTAGTCAGAGATGAGCTTCTCGTAGTAGGACACCATGTAGTCAGTGGAGCGGCCTTCACCCTCGAACTGGTACATGCCATCAGCGAAGAACTCGGTGGAGGCAACATCCAGTGCCAGTGCCACGTCTGCGCCCGGCTTGTAACCGGCCTTTTCGATGGCTTCCACGATCAGGTCGAGTGCTGCCGAGTTGGACTCAAGGTTGGGGGCGAAGCCGCCCTCGTCCCCCAGGCCGGTGGACAGGCCACGACTCTTGATGACGCCCTTGAGGGTGTGGTAGACCTCTGCACCCCAGCGCAGTGCTTCACGGAAGGTCGGAGCGCCGATTGGGGCAATCATGAATTCCTGAATATCCACGTTGGTGTCTGCGTGAGAGCCGCCGTTGAGGATGTTCATCATCGGGACAGGCAGAACGTGTGCGTTCGGGCCGCCCAGGTAACGGTACAGGGGCAGTCCGGCAGACTCTGCGGCAGCCTTGGCCACTGCGAGCGACACACCCAGGATGGCGTTTGCGCCCAGCTTGCCCTTGTTGTCGGTTCCGTCGAGGTCCAGCATGGCCTCGTCGATGACGCGCTGGTCGGTTGCGTCCTCATCGATCAGCTCAGCGCCGATCACCTCGGTCACTGCATCGACAGCGTCCTGTACGCCCTTGCCCATGTAACGATCCTTGTCGCCATCGCGACGTTCGACCGCCTCGAAGGCACCGGTTGATGCACCGGAGGGAACGGATGCGCGGGAAACGGTGCCGTCCTCCAACAGAACCTCGACCTCTACGGTCGGGTTGCCTCGAGAGTCGAGGATTTCGCGTGCCCCGATTGTCTCAATCCTTGCCACGTCATTCTCCTTCGTGATTGTGTGCGTGGAGCTGTCGCGTCTCACAGTAGTACGCAACGGTTGTAAAACACACCCCTGATGCTCGAAAAACGTGCTCGTGACCTTCACGTGTACGTGTTGACCTGCACTTGAGCGACATTGGTCCCTCATTCGGCGTGAGCCGCGCAGCGTGCATCGAGGTATGTCTCACGTTTTAAATTTTAGTGGGTATGGCCGCTTTGGCTGTCTGTGTCAGTCGATGCATCCCCGTCGCTCTTCGGCGCCTTGACATCTGCGGGTGTCACGATGTCGGCAAGCGTGCTGGCCTGCTTTGTGTTCGCCTGGGCAGTGTAGTACCGCGGGTTAATGTCGATTTTTTCCTTCGTGTAGTACTGTTCCAGTTCCTGCTGGATCGTCTGGAGATCATTGCCGTCGACCTGCAGCTGCTGCAGGACCATCTCTCCTCTGAAGACGTCGAGGACGCTGGCGGGTACATTTTCCGGGGCTTCAAGACCACGAGATGCAGCTACTTGCTTCATGAGGTCAAGAACCTGGTCGTCAGTAAACGTCACGTCTTTGTCGTGTCCCATGCGATTCTGGAAATAGCTGGAGGTCAGGAGCCTGAGCGCATCCACGCGACTGACTCGCTGTGCCAGGACATCGGGAAGCGCAGTGGCAACTTCCGTGACGGTTTCTTCGCTGATGTTGTGGTCTCCGATTCGCGCCGCCGCACCTGGGTGAGCTGAACATCCCGTAATGACGAGTGCCAGCCCGGCAAGAGTTGCAACGAAGCCAGCTATTCCCCGTTTCTGTGCCACCGAGATCCTCCTTAGGTCTTGTGCGTGTCTATTCTACGTCACGTTGACCGATGTGCCGCACCAAGGGGTGAGAAGTCCCGCTCCCCTCGCTCATGAACGAGGACGACTCACCCAGGTACTTGCGCCGAGTGGTCGCATGCACGCGACCACTCGGCGTTTCAAGGTGTCGGGCTTCTATGTTCGCGGGGAGTGATTACCGGTCTTTAACGCCGGGGGCGCCGCCTTCTGATGAGGCGGCGAAAGGCACGATGATCGTGTCAACGACATTCAGCGTCCACTCGATGAGGGCGCTGTCTGCCAAGGGCTGCCCACCGATGTGGGCGGTCATTGGGATGGGAACCAGGATCTGACGCACCGCAGTCTTAATGACTGCGCCAGGGTGCAGCCGCTTCAGGCGCATCATCTGTGAATCAGCAAGTTCGACGGGTGCGAACTTGATGTACCGTCCCTGAGTGGCGACCTCTTCGACACCGACCTGGCGCAGGCGCTCACGCAGTCGCGCAATGTCGAACAGCAAATCCACCTGAGGAGGAATTGGGCCGTATCGGTCGGCCAGCTCATCGCGCACATCGCTTTCCTGTTCAGGCGTGCTCACGCCTGCAATCCTGGCGTATACCTCGAGCCGCAGGCGCTCGCTCGTCACATATTCGGCAGGAATATGCGCATCCACGGCCAGATCCACTCGCACGTCCACCTGTTCGGCGGGGCGCTCCCCTTTAAATGTTGCCACTGCGCCAGCCACCATACGCACGTACAGATCGAACCCCACGCCCTCGATATGACCTGATTGCGCGCCACCCAGCAGGTTGCCGGCACCGCGGATTTCGAGGTCTTTTTGCGCAACGTGCAGCCCGGCGCCCAGATCCGTGAACTGGGCGATTGTCCGCAACCGTTCATGGGCCGTTTCGGTAAGAGTGCGGTCAGCTGGGTAAAAGAAGTAAGCGTAAGCGCGTTCGCGCCCTCGTCCCACTCGGCCACGCAGCTGGTGCAACTGTGAGAGTCCGAACGCGTCCGCCCTGTCCACAATCAGTGTGTTCGCATTGGAAATATCCAGGCCGGTTTCCACGATTGTCGTGCACACCAGCACGTCGAAGTCGTGGTTCCAGAAATCAACGATGACGCGTTCAAGTTCGTGTTCGGACAGTTTGCCGTGAGCGACACGGATGCGCGCTTCGGGTACCAGTTCGCTGAGGTGAGCAGCCACCGTGTTGATGGATTCGACACGGTTATGGACGTAGAACACCTGCCCGTCACGCAACAGCTCGCGCCGGACTGCAGCGATAACCTGCGCATCCGTGTATGCGCCCACAAATGTCAGAACCGGCTGACGCTCTTCTGGCGGTGTCTGCAGGATCGACATTTCACGGATACCGGAAATCGCCATTTCCAGTGTTCGAGGGATAGGTGTTGCTGACATGGACAGCACGTCCACATCAGTGCGCAGCGCTTTGAGTGTCTCCTTATGCTCGACACCGAAACGCTGCTCCTCGTCAATGACGACTAGACCTAGGTCCTTGAAGCGGACCGTGCCCGTCAGCAGGGCGTGTGTGCCGATCACCAGGTCAATACCACCGGACGCAAGTGCCTCCTTGACCTCTTCAGCTTCTTTCGGCGTGGAAAAACGTGACAGTGTCCCAATTGTGACGGGGAAACCGGCATAGCGAGCGCTGAAGGTGTCATAGTGCTGCTGGACCAGCAAGGTGGTGGGAACCAGCACAGCAACCTGCTTGCCGTCCTGGATGGCTTTGAACGCCGCGCGCACAGCGATCTCGGTTTTGCCGTATCCCACGTCTCCTGTCAGGAGCCGGTCCATCGGCATGGACTTTTCCATATCAGCTTTGACTTCATCGATTGTCACGAGCTGATCAGGGGTTTCCACATATGGGAACGCATCTTCAAGTTCGCGCTGCCAGGGGGTGTCAGCGCTGAACGCGTGCCCTTTTGTTGCCTGGCGCGCGGCGTACAGGCGGATCAGCTCAGCGGCGATTTCCTTGACGGCTTTACGAGCTTTGGCTTTGGTCTTCGCCCAGTCAGCCCCACCCATCCGGGTCAGTGTCGGCTGATCCGATCCCGTGTATTTGGAGACCTGATCCAGCGAGTTCGTCGGCACGAACAGACGGTCCCCAGGTTGTCCCCTGCGCGAGGGAGCGTACTCAATGACAAGGTAGTCGCGCGTGACGGCGGACGCTCCCCTGCCGACAGTGCGTGAGACCAGTTCGAGGAAGCGTCCGATCCCGTGCTGTTCGTGAACAACCAGGTCGCCGGCGTGCAGTGTCAGCGGATCGACGCCCTTCCTGCGCCGCGACGGCATCTTCCTCATATCGCGAGTGGTCGCTCCCACGCGACCAGTCAGGTCCTGTTCAGTAAGGACTGCCAGGTGCTGATCGGCCATTACAAACCCGGCGCCGGCTTGCGCGGTCGTCACGTGCACGACACTTTCTTCAGGCGCGCGCGTCAACTCCTCTACCACTCGCGCCGGCACGTGCGCATCGTTCAGTATCGAGGCGATTCGTCGCCCGGGCCCAGGGCCTTGAGTGGTCACCACCATGTTCCACCCGGCGTGTGACAGCTCAGCCAAATCGGCGCACGCTCGATCAAAGTCACCGCGATATGGACGTACTTCTCGAGCACCGACTGTCATCAGTGTCGGTGAGACCACCACGGCGTGCGCCTCGTGGGCCTGCAAAGCACCCGGCTCGTCGTCCGTATCCACACCTCGGTCATCCTCGACAGCGATCAGCGCATCGGCCAGTTCTGCCGGCGCCAGTGAGGAGACCTCCCACCGCGCAAGTCCGGAAGCCTGCCACACTTCGTCCAGGTCACGGAACGAAGCGTCGCGCGCTTCCAGTGGAACAGTGCCGCCATCGGCCGCTGCGGTCCATGCTGCCTGGAGGAATTCCTCGGTGGTTGACACAAGGTCGGCTGCGCGGGCACGCACCCGCTCCGGCTCATCCATGATGAGCACGCTGCCCTCGGGAGCGATGTCAAGGACGGTGTCCATGCGCTCCACCAAAGCAGGGGCCAGAGACTCCAGGCCGGCGCTGTAGATCCCTTCACTGGCCAGTTCCAGAATCTGCGCCGCGCCCGGCAGGGTGTCAGCAGCATGGCGTGCCTTTTCACGGACCTCGTCGGTTAGCAAGAGTTCTCGACACGCCACCGCCCACAGGCCGTCGGTAGCTGCGCCGAGGGTGCGCTGGTCAGCCATGGAGAACCAGCGAATCTCGTCAACCTCATCGCCCCACAGTTCGACGCGTAAAGGGTGTGCTTCCTGAGGTGGGAAAACGTCGAGGATGCCGCCTCGGACGCTAACCTGTCCGCGTGCCTCCACCATGTCCACTCGCTCGTATCCCAGTTGTGTCAGACGGTCAACCATGCTGGGCAGATCCACCATGTCCCCTACTTTGACGCGCACCGGCTCCAGGTCGGCCAGCCCGTGGATGACAGGCTGGAGGAATGCGCGGACCGGCATGACGACAATGGACAGTGGCGCGGTCGCCGGGTCGGTTGGATCCGGGTGTGTCAGCCGGCGCAAGATGGCGATACGTTGAGCCATCGTGTCCACCTGGGGTGACAGTCGCTCATGCGGCAGGGTTTCCCACGAGGGGAACATGCCCACATTCGGCACCCATGCAGACAATGCGTCAGTCAGCCTTTCGGCTTCTCGCCCCGATGCCGTGATGATGATCAGAGGTCCAACGGTGGACGGGTCCGCCTCGTCAATGAGCCTTTCGCGCGATGCAAGGGCGTACATGCCGGGTCGAATGCCTTGCGGGGCGACGATGGTGCCGCTCAGGGACCGTGACAGTGAAGTGGCGAATTGTTGAACTGCCTGGTCGGCTCCGATCAGGTCCATCAAGCCGTTCAATTTCATGACATCTTCCTCATGTTTCACTGGGATGGGTACATGTGGCGAGGGCGCTCAGTGGGCGGGCGGAATCACTGCGATGGCGCAAACACAAAGGATTTTACTGCGGCGAGCTATGCGAATGCAGGCGCTGTTGGGCCTCCGGGAAACCGTTCAGTGCCACGTCTTTAATCACGTCAGCGGCCTTTTCCACTGTCACGTCCCACTCAGTGCGGTCGCGCGCTGAAAGCTGTGCCAAAACGTAGTCTGCAGGGTCCTGCCTGCCCGGAGGCCTGCCGATTCCGACACGCAACCGGTGGTAAGCCCGCGTCCCCAGACACTGACTGAGCGATTTCAGGCCATTGTGGCCGCCTTCTCCCCCGTCAAATTTCAGACGCAGGTCGTGTTCGGGCAGGTCGAGGTCATCGTGAATGACGAGGATACGGTCGGGCGCTATGTGTGCGAAGCGAGCCAACGCACTGATCGAGCGACCCGACGTATTCATGTATGAATCGGATGTGGCCACGAGAACTTGCGGTCCTGGCGCGCCCCCTGGTCTGATGCCCAGACGGATACTCGCCATGTGCGTCCCGCTCTTGTGTGCGGTCAAGGTCGCACTGCATCGTCCCGCCAGAGCATCGATCACCATGTGACCGACATTGTGACGGGTGCGCGAATACTGGGCGCCGGGATTTCCCAGCCCCACAATCAGCCATGGGGTTTCATCACTCATAGATCTGATTGTGCCATTGTGGGAGTTTTCAGCTGCCACGGCTGGTCGAATGTCACATCTGTCGACGATTCGCCACCACAAGGGCCGCCGCGGTATTTCAGCCACTGATCGAAGTATTGACGACCCCTGTGACGCGCCACGTTACTCAGCGACTTTTCCTGCAGGTTCTTCAGGCGTAGCGATCAGGAACTGCGGCGCTTCGAAGCCGTGCTCAGCAAAGGCATCAGCGACAGCCCGGGCCACGTCTCGCGCAGCAGACTCATCGACGAGGGCGATCGCCGAGCCGCCGAAACCGCCACCTGTCATGCGTGCGCCATGTGCTCCACTGGCTCGCGCCGCATCGACGGCCACATCCAGTTCCGGACAGGTCACTTTATAGTCATCACGCAGCGAGTCATGGGACGCGTCCAAGAGCGCGGCGCAGCGATCCAGCCGCTCACCGACGAGCGAGCCGGAAGCCAGCTCGTCAATGAACGTGCGTGTGCGATCAATCTCCGTCAGAACGTGACGCACGCGAGCGCGCATCACCTCGTCAGGCAGCTGATCCAATGCCGCTTGTTCATCGTCGATGTCGGCCAGCAGATCGACACCGAGGATGCCTGCGGCCTCTTCGCAGGCCTGTCGGCGCTGGGCGTATTCGCCGGTTACATGCGAATGCTCGGCGCGCGTGTCGATCACCAGGAGTGCCAGGTGGTCGTGAGCCAGGTCAAATGGGATCGACCGCACGGACATATCGCGGCAGTCAAGCTCCAGTGCGTGTCCCTTCGTGCAGCGCATCGAT
This sequence comes from Pauljensenia sp. UMB10120, assembly GCF_030212035.1. NCBI lineage: Bacteria > Bacillati > Actinomycetota > Actinomycetes > Actinomycetales > Actinomycetaceae > Pauljensenia > Pauljensenia sp. UMB10120. Next base: position 45,922 of record NZ_JASODH010000011.1, read on the forward strand.
GCAGACTGATCCAGCCCACCTGTATTGGCACCCGCAATGTCGTTTTCAGCGCGCCGTGCGGCATCCACCAGGAGTGCGCGGCCCGCATCATCATCGTCACCACCGAGCAGGTTGAGGTCTTCCATGTCGTTGATCGCCACGGCCATCGCGCATTCCAAAGCGGCAGAAGACGACAGTCCTGCACCCAGAGGCACACAGGAATGCAGCGCCGCATCGAAGCCGCGCAGCGGCCCAAAGCCGGCCTGCTCCAGGGCCCATGCCACGCCCACAAGGTACGCAGCCCAGCCGGATACTTCGCCGTCAGTCCCGCGCCGGTCAACGGTGTCGAGGTCGAACTCGTCGATATGGTCGCGCGTCTGCGGAGACACGAGGCGTACGTGGCGGTCAGATCGCGGTGTGGCAGCGATAAATGCACGGTGTGGCAGCGCGATCGGCAGACAGATGCCACCGTTGTAATCCACGTGCTCACCGATGATGTTGACACGGCCAGGTGCGTGCCACACGCCATCCGCATCTGCGTTGAATGTTTCGCGGAACAGGGTGCGCGCGGCGAGGGCCCCCTCGTCAAATGTCAAGGGGTCGTTGAACGTGAGGTCCTCTGTCTTGGCTGAGCCGCCCTCGTGCATGGAGTCAGCCTGCTCGGGTGTGTGTGGGGTGGTCATATCACCACACCTCCTTGAAACGGTCAGCGATCTTTTCGGGAGACGTGTCGGAAATCCACGCACCCATACCTGATTCCGAACCAGCCAGGTACTTCAGTTTGCCCGGCGCGCGCAGGAATGAGAAGAACTCTAGGTGCAGGCGCAGTTCGTCGCCTTCAGGTCCGATTGGCGCCTGATGCCAGGCCGCGATGTACGGCAGCTCGATGGCCGAACCGTCCGGGTTGACGAAGAAGCGATTACCTGCCTGTAGCAAATGCAGGTAGAGGTCAGCCAGTTCTTCACGTTCTTCCTCGGTCAGATGCGCAATGTCGCGTACGTGGCGACGTGGGACGAGGTGAGCTTCGACGGGCCAGCGCGCGGCTCCGGAGGTGAACAGCACCCAGTGTTCGCTTTGATCGAGGATACGGCGTGCACTGCGCAGCTCGGTGTCCACGATATCGTCGAACAGGTTGCGACCAGTCGCTTCGCGGTGGGCCTGAGCCTGAGTCAGCATTTGGCGGGTGCGGGGCGTCAGATAGGGGTAGGCGTAGATCTGGCCGTGTGGGTGCGAGAGTGTGACGCCAATTTCCTTGCCGTGGTTTTCAAAGCAGAAAACCTGTTTGATGCCGGGCATTGCTGACAGTTCGCGGGTACGGTCCGCCCACGCTTCGATCACGGTGCGCATGCGCTCATGGGAGACGGTGGCGAGCGAATCTTCGAGGTTGGGGGTGAAGCAAATGACTTCGCATCGTCCCGCGGCTGGCGCCCTGCGGTACAGGTCATCACCGTCGAGACCGTTCACGGGGATCACACCGTCAGCTGCTGCGATTTCCTGCGCCTGTTCTGGGGTTGCCATGAGGGAGGGGAAGCGGTTTTCGAAGACGACGACGTCGTAGTCTGTGTCGGGTATCTCCCCGTCGGAGTATTCGGCGCCCGGTCGTGCCGGCGCCAGCGGGTTCGCGTCTGCTGGCGGAAGGAATGTACGGTTCATGCGGTGGGTCGCCATCGGGATCCAGTCCCCGGTCAGCGGGTCTTTGCGCATCTGAGGTCCGGTCACGGGATGAACGGTCCCGTCCTCCCCTTCAATCGGTGCGAAACGATCCGGCAAGGGCCGCGGGTCATCGAGGCGACGAGTGCGCTGTCCTGATACATATTCGGGGGAATCGTCGAAATAAAAGAGGTCTCGCCCATCGGCAAGTTTGGTGGCAGTTTTGCGCACCTGAGCACTCATCGCTGTGTGTCCTTCCACGTTGTCAACGAAGTTCTTGAGAGACGTTCATTTCTCGGTGCCCCGTCCGTGTCCCCACAGGCAGGCCACGTCATAAGTTTACGTTGCCATAGAGGTTTGTCACCACCACGGGGACGGCTCGTGACCTAGGTCATGGCATCTACCTGCGTTGCGACCTTCACCTCACAGCCGCACCACCTTCACCTCACAGCCGCGCCATCCCATGTACTCTTAAAAGGTCAGTCGCGCAGCGGCACCCCGGCCGCTTCGCCACGCAGCTACCTCATTGCAGAAATGGCGGTGATCCATGTTCCTGCCTCCGCGCCTTGACGGCCAGGAATGGATGGGAGCAGTCATCGCCATTCCGGAGCCTTGGGTCAGCGAACTGACAGAGTTGCGTCTCGGGCTGGGTGACGTCAACGGCTCTCGTGTCCCCGCCCACATCACCGTCATGCCGCCGATTGCCGTGCCGGTGGAAGATCGCACCCGAATCATTCGCCACCTCCGCTCCGTCGCGCAACGCCGCCAGCCATTCCGCATCACCATTAAAGGTACTGACACGTTCCGCCCTCTGTCCCAGGTGGCGTTCCTGACTGTGACGCAAGGCGTGGATGAGTGCCGCAGCCTTGCAGACGATGTGCGCACCGGCCCACTTGACTACACCCTTCGGTTCCCCTACCACCCTCACGTCACACTGGCTCAGGATGTTGATGACCCAGCCATTGACCTGGCTCTCGACGTCGCCGCAGATTTCGAGGCCTCTTGGATGGTTCCAGGATTTCGCCTGGACCGCGTGGACCCCACTGGCATGTATTCCTCGCTCGCCCTTTTCGATTTCGAAACGAAGTAGGAACGCGGGTGCGGCAGCTTCCCTCGTCAATTTTCGTGATCGACGAGGGGAGACGGCCGTCCCCTGTTGAGCAAATTCTGCCTATGCATAGCGAGCGCGCGCCGCGTCAACACCGTAGATTATGAATATGACGGCAAGCACGAACGATACTCAACACGATTTGTCGGCTACCAACGTGGGATCCACCGTTGCGCCGCCGAGCCCGCGCTCAGTACCCGGAACGTTCACGGGCACCGTGCGCGAATCGGATCTGACCTATCGTGATGAGCCATCTCCGAATGCTCCCGGTTATCATTCAGCCGAACTGGCCGGCACATATTCCGACGAAACCAAGCGCGCCTCGCATCTGCGCGGCCCGGGATTGCGCGAGACCCTCGCTACTCCGGGTCTGGTCGACAAGATCAAGGCACTGATTCAGTGGTGGAACCGGACGCGCCTGGCGCGAGCATTGGCGCGATACAGTAAGCGTTCCGGTGGCTTGATGTCAGGCGGTGTGGCGCTGACAACGCTCCTGTCGCTGTCCGCAGCACTGGTCGTTGGCTGGACCATCTTCATGGCGGTGCTGGGCAATAACGCGGAGCTCAAAGAGGCTGTCATCAACGGTGTCAACAATGCGATGCCGGGCGTCATCGATGACGGCACGAACGGCGGGCTGGTCAATCCCGACAGTCTGCAGGTCTCCACCGCAATGTCAATCACGTCGATCGTTGCCTTCGTCGGCTTGGTGTGGTCCGCTCTGTCGGTTGTGGGGTCGCTGGGCATGGCGATTCGTTCGATGTTTGGGCTGGTGAGTGCCCCGGTTCCCATCTACAAGTCAATGCCGCGTAACCTGGTCGGCGCTCTCTGCCTGGGCGTAGGGGTGCTGGTGAGCGCCGTGTCCTCCGTAGCCCTGCGAGTGTTTGGCGATTGGATTTTCTCGACTCTGGGAATCGACGCCGGTTTCGGTAAAATTGCATTGAACATTGCGAGCCTGCTGGTCGGTTTTGCGGTTGATTTCGGCGTGTTCATTGTTCTGATTCGAATCGTGGCGCTCGTTCATCCACCTCGACGCGACCTCATGTGGGGTGCCGCATTGGCTGCCCTCGCCGCCGGGGTGCTGCGCTTCCTGGGAACGTCCGCTGTTGGCGCCGTGTCGGGCGCAGTGTTGACCACTGCGACGACGCTGGTCACGCTCATTTTGTGGATTAACCTGCAGATGCGTGTCATTTTGCAGATCAGTGCGTGGGTTGCGAATCCACCTGCCATCCCGCCGACCGATAAGTCGTCTCTGATTCACTTCAGTGAGACGCCGAACTATGTCACGCTGCGTGTCCCTCGTACTCTGGAGTGGCCACACCACGCTGTGACCGGAGAGGTCGAACCGACCCCCGATCCCCCCAAGCTTTCCGATGCTCCGCTGGCCATTGACGCCTCATACCACCCCTCATTCAGCGAGGGCGAATTGGCGGCTCTAGCCAGCATGTCGCCGGAAGAAATTTCTGAACACCGTAAGGAGAAGCAGGCTCGTATGAACTTCCATCAGGCAATGAAACGTGGAGAGAATCTGGCTGACGAACGTGAAGCTCGCGGTGAAAAAACTCCGTGGAACGTCGAGGACGCCAAGCGCGAAAAAGAGGAGAAGCGTCGTCAGGCCGATGCGCGCGAACAGGTTGACGCACTGAAAGAGGATGCGGATAAGCGTCACGAAGATGAGAATCGGCGTGATGCTTTGGCTCTGGGCGAACGGCTGCTCCAGGAGCGCGAGGCTGCCGGCACTGCTCCTGACAATGCTGAGAGCACGTCAAGCAAGGATTCCGCTCAGAACACCGACATGTCAGGTACGTCCGAGGTCATCGACCGCGCCGACAAGTAGCAGTAGTTTCAAGCCCCCCTTGCGTGAGGGATTCTGGTGGGCGGGGGCTCTCGTGGGCGAGGGAAGTCCTCTGCTCCCCTTATACTTATAACTTGCCCCCTTTATACTTTGCCCCTTTTCGGACCTTCGCCCTCTCGTGCGTCTCCCGTCCTATACCCTCAGCCCCTTCGCGTCTCCTCCTTCAGGCCTCTATCCCCTGCGTCTCTGCCCCCACTTCGATCCTTCGCCCCTTTGCGACTCTCCTCCTTTTCAGGCCTCCGCCCCTTTTGTGCCTTTAGTCGCCGCGCATGGGCCCCGCACTTGACGCAGTGCAGGCAGGGTGCTGACACCTCTTTCAGCCTCGCGATGCGTGTGCGTAAGCAGTCTTGGCGCCTCCACGGGCGGGGGCTTGCCTTGCTTCCCCCTGTCGCCGTGCGCCGGAGGCAGGAACGCCTCTCTATTTGAGCTAAGAGCGACCTGAGAGATGCCCTCTTTTCTCTGTTCCCGAGGTTCGATTTGGCGTGGTGGTGGGTTCGTTGTGTGGCTGTGGGTGTTGTTTGCGGTCGGTTGGACAAGGCTTGTGACCTGCAGGAATGTGGGGCCGGTGTGGTCAGCGTGGGGCGTTTGGGATTGGGGTGCGTGTCGAGTTCGAACCTAGGGGACGCGCGTGGTGGTCTTTTTGGATTATCGAGGGGAGGCGAGGCCCGCGGCTTGCGGGGGTGAGTGAACCTTGTGTCTCATTGCGGGGCCTGAGGGCTCTTCCGCGCGGGGCGCAAGCGTGGGTGGTTCTTTCCCACATTTTGAGAATTCTTCTTCCCGCTCCCTCCCTTTCTCCCTTTCCCCGCCTGTCGATCTGAAGGGCAGGTCACCGGCAATCGCACCCACGGACGAGGCGTTTGCACTGGTCAGGAGTTACCTATCGGGAGGTAGAGCCGTGATGAATCCAGTGAGAGGCTTCCAGATCGACAGGTGGGTGCAGGAGGAATTTGGTCCACAATTATGAATTGGGGCTGTACGGGCAGCAGTACTGTTCCGTAGTGTGGTGCACATGACACGACGATCACGACGCGCCGCGCGCACTAGGCTGCTGGTTCCAGTATTGGCCGGAATGATCATGCTGGCTGCATGTAGCCAGGCACAAGACGGGCAAAGCAACAACATTGAAGTCTCTGCCAATCAAAGTGGGTCAGGCGATGCAGCTCAAAGCATGCCGATGTCGGGCGAGTACCCGGTCTTGCCCAACGGGAAGCTGGGCAGGCCCGTGGACTGGGTGGAGCCACACGAACCACAACTGCCTAGCGCCGCGACCAAAATGGACGCGTTCGGGGCGCGATACTTCGCCGAGTACTACCTCAACCTCCTCGCCTATTCCATCAACACCGGCAACACCACCACCCTCAAAAAAGTCAGCAGCCCAGACTGTAAAGTCTGCCAATCTTTCATTAGCAGAATTGATAGGCAGTACGCAGCTGATGGCTGGAATGAGGGGTTGGAGTACCAAATAAAATACCTCAACGACGCAATTCCCCACCCCACAGAACCTAACCTGTTCTATGTTGAGGCATGGATCTATGCACCGTCCTACATCGCACTCACAGAAAAGGGACTCTTAGGGCAAGCCAAGGAGGCCAGCGAACGCCTCGAAATTGAAGTGCGTTCTACTCCGAACGAGTTCGTCCTAAACCGTTTATACGCAGAAAATGACCTTTCGGAGAAGCAATCATGAGATCCCTTAGTCTTTTCTGTTTTATTGCAGCCGTCCTCGCGCCGCCGTTCTTGTCACCCACCGGAGAGCCTCCGCAACTAGACCAAAATGAGGCTTATAACCTTGAGGCCACTACATTGTCGGAAGGCGAAATATTGATTCAAGCTGAGTATTCAGAGAGTCTTACTAAAATCTCGCCTCCTCCGACGCTTCAGCAAGGAAGCATCGTAGTTCAATCGGTTTCACCGCAAACCTTTCAAGATCCGGTTGGTGGGTTTCGTGTACCGGGCTGGCAGGTGCGCTGCAAGATCGGCACCGGCACAGCCGGCGCCACACCAGCAGACAAATGCACCCCACCACCAACAGAAAAACCTGAAGGAAAAGAACCAGACCAGCCCGCCACTCCGTCAACCGACACCATCGTACGCACAGCCCTAAACACCATCACCCTACGCGGCGCAGGCCTGACCATCCAACCACACCAACACGCCTTCACCGAAG
>NZ_JASODH010000012.1:0-32884 GCF_030212035.1 Pauljensenia sp. UMB10120
ACCAGCGCCCCATTCCTGTTAACAAAACCCCACCAAGTCCTCACCGACCACGCCGAAAAAACCCACGGACACTAACCCACGAGAAGAGAACGCCAAGCCAACAGGGAAAAGCAGCGACTGAGCGGAGGAGAGGACTAGAGAACTAGAGAGTCTGCACATCTGCTTAGTGACAGGTGGCACTAGTGCTGCATGTACAACTAAGTCGGCAGCATGCCAACATGACAAGACTGCAACTTGGCCGGCCACAGCACCGCGGCACGCCAGCACGGACGGACAGTGAAAACGTCGAATACAGTGCGGGTAAACCGTCGGCTACAGCGGCCACTCAGTGTTGATGTGCTCCACACGCCCCTTCGAGCGCAGGAATTCTTCAAAATGGAGTGCCCATTCACGGTGCGCACGCTTCTCAAAGGCATGGACCTCGGCGCCACTCATGGTCGTGATCTGCGGGTACGCACGAGCGATCGCTGCCAACAGATCTAAGGTCATGGCAACATCAACTTCCGCAGTGTGCGCGTTTTCATCCAGCGGCACCCCGTATGCCGGTGCGAGAATAGCCAACGTTCGTTTGCCTCTTCGATAGCGATTGAGCGCCCGATCCAGCACGAGCGGATCCAGCAACGGCGCGGGTTCGCCCCCTAACCGTTCCGCGAGCGAGCCCGCACCATGACGCCGCAGCTCAGCATCAAGCAAACTCACGTCATACGAACCATTAAACGCAACAACCGGGAAGCCGTTCGACCAGTGATCGACCAGCGCAGAGGCAACCTCGTCAAGCACTTCGACGATTGGGCGGCCATGCTCGCGCGCATACGCGGTCGAAATCCCGTGAACCTCCGACGCCCTCGCGGGAATCTCGATGCCAGGATCGGCCAGCCACGTGCGCACCTCGTCTCTTCCAGCGTCCATCACACCGTGCTCGCGACGTACGAGGGCGGCCGTGACAAGTCGGTCTTCATCGACATTGACGCCGGTTGTTTCGAGGTCAAAGCCAAGCCACGGCTCATCGGTCCACGTCATTTTCTGCTCCTTTTGTTGTGCTGCCCTTGGCGAGCTGATCCACCCGCTGACAGGTCGATCTGTCAGTCGCTTAGTTGTGCTGCCTGTCGATGTCCAGTGTGCACTGAAGCGTGGGCATTTGTGAACTATCCCCGTGCTGAGCTGCACTATCATGACAGCGCTCATGTGAATCGAACACTACATCCACCCGGACAGCTAGGATCGAAGTGTGAGCTATGAAGTTGAAATCGGCAGAGGAAAACGCGGCCGGCGAGCCTATTCGCTCGATGACATCGCACTGATCCCAGCCAGACGCACCCGCGATCCTGAGGACGTCAACGTCGGCTGGCAAATTGACGCGTACCACGTGGATATCCCGATCATGGCAGCGCCCATGGACTCGGTGATGAGTCCGAAAACCGCGATCGAGTTCGGCAAACTCGGTGGAATTGGCGTGCTCGACCTCGACGGTCTGTGGACCCGGTACGAGGACGCAGACGCCGTCCTGGAAGAAATTGAACAGCTGGATGAAGAACACTCGATTGCACGCCTGCAGCAGATTTACTCCGAACCGATCAAGCCTGAGCTCATCACCGCGCGCCTGCAGGAAATCCGCCAGGCCGGAGTGGTAGTCGCCGGCAAATTGTCTCCCCAACGCACTCAGCGCTACTGGCGCTCGGTGGTCGAAGCGGGCGTGGATCTCTTTGTCATTCGCGGAACCACCGTTTCCGCAGAACACGTGTCCTCTCACCACGAGCCGCTCAACCTCAAGCGCTTCATTTACGAGCTGGATGTGCCGGTCATCGTTGGCGGCGTGTGCACCACGACCGCTGCCCTGCACCTCATGCGTACCGGCGCAGCGGGGGTTTTGGTTGGCTTTGGTGGGGGAGCGGCACATTCGACGCGCCAGTCCCTGGGTGTTCATGCTCCCACCGCAACAGCGATCGCCGATGTTGCGGCCGCGCGACGTGACTACATGGATGAGTCGGGCGGCCGATATGTGCATGTCATCGCCGATGGTGGTATTGGGCGCTCAGGCGACGTGACTAAGGCGATTGCCTGCGGTGCAGATGCGGTGATGCTGGGCGCCGCTTTGGCTCGCGCTGAGGAGGCTCCGGGCCGCGGATGGCATTGGGGCTCCGAGGCCACCCACCCGGACATGCCCAGAGGCCACCGCGCCTACGTCGGCACAGTCGGCTCGATGAAACAGATCCTCTACGGCCCTTCCACCAGGGCGGACGGTTCACTGAACTTCGTAGGCGCGTTGCGGCGCACGATGGCGTCGACCGGATTTTCGGAAGTCAAGGATCTGCAGCGTGTCGAAGTTGTGGTCAGCCCCTATACGCCCTCGTAAACGCCTGCGTGTCGTTATTAAGGCCTGCGCACGGAAGGCCGACCCTTGCATAGCCTCGTACACCCCTCCGCTGCTTGTTTCAGACAACAGGTCCCGTTTCTGGACAGCAAGTCGCCCTCGTCAGTAATTGACGAGGGCGACTGCGTGAGTTCGCCGGGCGAAAACTCACATGTGGGACCCCTGAGGCACGGCGAGCGCTCCGTGAAGGAGCTTAGGGATTAGTGTGAGCGGCGACGCGTGTACAGACCTGCGCCAGCGCCGAGCGTGACGAGCACAGCAGCTGCGGCCGTGAGCGGAACTGCGGTTGAGCCGGTGCGTGCCATTCCCGGACGGCTGGCAGCGTACTTCTTGTCGCCAGCATCGGTGCCTTGGCCCTTACCAGTGGTGTCGGGCTTGACCTGACCCTTATCGCCGGCAGGATCGGTGCCCTTTCCTTTGCCTTGGTCAGGGGTCTCTGACGTGGCGACGAATTGATTATCGACAGCCAGCGGCGCGGAATCAAAGCCAAGAGCATTGATCATCGTGTAGTACAGGTCGGACTGGTCGGTGCGACCCACAACGTTCTCAGCACCCGGACCGGAGGCTGCGACGCGCAGCTGCGCACCGGTGTGTCCCTGGCCGCCGAGAGCCACGTCATCGTCGTTGCTTCCAGCGTTGGCGTAGTTGATCACCATGTCGGAGCCATCGGCTGTGCGCAGCTTGGTGGTGCGGCCGAATGTCTCGGTGCCCCCGCTGGTGATCTGGCTGGTATGCGCGTGATCAGCGGTTACCACAATCAAGGTTGGCTGGCCGCTGGTGGCGACCCAGTTCTGCGCCACCTGGATGGCCTGGTCGAGGTCGTCGAGCTCGCCGATCTGGCCGCATGCGTCAGCAGCATGATCGGCCTTGTCGATCGAGGCTGCCTCCACCTGCAGGAAGAAGCCCTTGTCGTTCTGCAGCAGGTTGATGGCCTTCTCAGTCATTGCTGCCAGTGTGGGGATCTCCGCGGTGCGCTCCGGGTTGAACTCACAGGACTGAGCCGTAAGCGAAGCGCCATCCGTGGTCGGAACCGTCTCGTTGAACATGCGGGGCATGTTGCCGGGGGAGAACAGTCCCAGAACAGGTGCATCCTGGTTGGCGTTGGTGACAGCATCAAGCTCATCGGCGGTGGTGACCACCTGGAAACCGTTGGCCCTGGCGTTGTCGACGACGGACTTGCCGGCAGTCCACTTCGTGGTGTCGCCCCATGTGCCGTCAACCTGAACTGTCTGGTCGAAGGCCTTTGCGCCACCGCCCAGTGTCACGTCAGCGCGCACGTCAACGAGCTGCTCGGAGATCGATCCGAATCCGCCGTTTTCACGGAACTGCTTCAGGTACTCATCGCCCTGGCAGGAGCTGCTGTTCTTGTCGTATTCAGGTCCGTAGCACTTGCGGTTCAGTGAGTGAACGGCAGCGCCGGCCGGTGTAGCGTCCTGGATTTCAGAGGTGGTGACGTTACCGGTCTTGTACCCGGCCGCTTTCGCCTTCTCCATCAGGTTCGACACAGCATTTCCCTGCAGGTCCACACCGATCGCGCCGTTGTAGGTCTTCGTGCCGGTCGACCATCCGGTCGCGGATGCAGCCGAGTCGGTCACGTAGTTGACTGTGCCGTCTTTATTGAGTGCGAAGTGCGTGTAGGAGCCTGTGTAGTCGAGATTGTCGACTCCGGGCAGGCGTCCGTTTGCACCGTACAGGTAGTTGCGCGCGGAGGTGATTTCCGAATCGCCCATGCCGTCTCCGATGAACAAGATGACGTTCTTGGCTTCGCCTTCAGAACCTGAACGCTGCGGGCCGTCTGCACCGTACTGTGAACATTCGCCGGCTGCGGGCACGTGCACTGAACCGTCCTTTTCAACGATCCTGCAGGTGGTGAATGCATCCTGAGCGGGAACAGGCTTTGGCAGCGTTCCTGTGGGCACTGCGGTGCGGGCGCTGGATCCGTTGCCTGCACTGTTCAGGTATGGGTTCATGTTCAGAGCATTGGCGATGGTGAAGAACAGGTCGGTTTGGTCGGTCTGACCCAGAACGTTTTCCTCACCCGGACCGAAAGCAGCGACGCGCAACTGAGCGCCCGTGTGCTGCTGCGACCCGCTGGCATTCGTACCATACGCGATGCTCATGGTGGAATTGTCAGCGGTGAGCAGGCGCGTCACCGGGGAGACGTTGTCGGAACCATCAGCCACGATCTGGCTGGTGTGGGAATGGTCAGCGGTGACAAGAACCAGTGTCTCGCCGTCCTGCTTGGCAAAGTCGAGAGCGACCTTGGTAGCTTCGTCGAGACGCTTAGTTTCACCAATCTGGCCGCATGCGTCTGACGAGTGGTCGCGCTTGTCGATGGAGGCAGACTCGATCTGGAGGAAGAAGCCCTTATCGTTGTCCTTGTTCAGGAGTTCGATAGCTTTGTCGGTCATGGCTTCCAGTTCAGGCTCAGTGCCGATGTCCTGCTTCGTGCACTGGATGGCCTCGCCCTTCGCTCCGCCAATCGTGGCCTGTGACGGCGCGAAGGTGGTCGTCATGTTGCTTGGTGCGAAGAGGCCCAGAACAGGGGTATCTTGGTTAGCTACGGTCACCTGATTCAGTTCGTCAGCGGTGGTCACCACCTGGTAGCCATTGTTCTTGGCATTGTCGAGGACGCTTGCGCCCTTCGTCCAGGTAGTGTTGTACTTCGCGCTACCGGTCAGGAACGGGTTCGTGTTGCCGGAATCAGCCATGACCTCTGTGTCGAAGAATGATGCGCCACCGCCGAGGGTGATGTCGGCGCGGGTATCGATGAGCTGCTCAGAAATGGAACCCAGGCCGCCGTTAACGCGCTGATCTTCGGGGCACTTCGCTTTCTTCTTGCCGGATGGGGCGTAGCACGAGCGAGCAGTTACGTGTGCGCCCATGACGGCAGGTGTTGCGTCCTGGATCTCTGACGTCGTGATGTTACCGGTGCGCATGCCCTTGTTCTTCGCCACTTCGATGAGGTTGGCGACGGGCTGACCCTTGATGTCAACGCTGATCGCATTGTTGTAGGTCTTCGTGCCTGTTGCCCATGCGGTACCCGATGCAGCTGAGTCGGTGACGTAGTTGAACGAGCCGTCCTTGTTGACCGAGTGGTGAGTGTACAGTCCCTCACTGGTCAGCTCGTCGATTCCTTCGAAACGGCCGGCAGCGCCGACGAGGTAGTTACGAGCAGCGGTGATTTCCTGCTGGCCCATGCCGTCGCCGATGATGAGAATAACGTTCTTTGCGTGAGCGTCAGTGCGTCTCTGACCCTCCACACCGTATTGCGCGCAATCGCCCGGCTGCAGAGCAACAACGTTGCCATTGGAGTCGAATGCAGTGCATTGTTCTGGTTTGTTGGTCTCATGCGTCGTGGGGGAGTCGGCGACACCTGCCGCCATGCACAGGGGTGTCAGAACCAGAGCCAGAGCACCGGTTCCACACGCCAGACCCACGCGCCGATTACGACGTGAATGCATCTTCCTGCCTTCATCTGGAGGTGTTACTGGATGTTCTTCGCTGCGCACGCAAGGAAAGGCAGAAGCGTAACGACGAACTATCTGTAGCAAAGCAGCCCAACGCAACAGTTCGGTGACACCGTGTAACAGAAAGGTAAACACTTCAAAACTATGCAGGTCACCAAGTGCCGCCTGACGAATCTGATGACGCTATCATTCAAGAAAGAACGCTGGTCACGCGTCCAGATGCCGTCTGTTCGTGGCGGTCTGGACCCCTCGACCGTCGACGATGATTGATCAATCACATGCGGTGCGCGCGGTCAAGGGTGAGATGACTGAAAGGACATGAGATGCCGGTTCGTCGCAAGCGCGCGTCAATGGCTGATGTCGCCAAACTTGCGGGTGTTTCCCCGCAGACCGTTTCACGCGTCTCAAACGGCGAACCCTACGTTGTCGACGACAAACGCCAACGAGTCTTCGAAGCGATGAAAGAACTGGGATACAGACCCAACAGTGCGGCACGCGCCATGAAACGCGGCTCGTTCGACACCCTGGGAGTGGTGTACTACTCCCTGCATGACGTTGGGAACTACCGTTCCCTTGAAGCCATTTCAGAGGCGGCAGCTGAGCGCGGATACGCCACCACGTTGATACCGCTTCAGGCGTCGACTCGGCGCGCCACTGACGGCGCATTCACCAAACTCGGTGAGATGACTGTGGACGCTGCCATTGCCATTATCCCGTCACAATTCCAGGATGACGCGGCTCTCCACCTGCCGCAGGGCATCCCCTTGGTCGTCCTCGGCCCACGCCTGTGGGACGAGGCAAGCGCCGTTGACTTCGAACAAACGTCAGGCGTAAGCGACGCCATGCATCACCTGATTGATCTGGGACACCGGCGCATTGACCATATCAGCGGACCGACGGACTCCTATTCCGCGCAGGCGCGACGCCGCATCTATGAAGCGGTACTGTCCGAATCTAAACTTCCAGCAGGACGCATCTGGCGCGGTGACTGGAGTCCACAATCGGGCTATCAGGCGTGCAGCGCGTTGCTTGACGCGGTGTGTGAGAAGCGCACAGACATGCCGACCGCCATCTTCGTGGCCAACGACCAGATGGCGCTGGGAGCATTTCGCGCCCTGCTCGAACGCGGTCTGCGCGTTCCCGAGGACGTTTCGCTGATCGGTTTTGACAATATTGACGAGGCAGTGGAGTTCCCGACGCCGCTGACCACAGTCATTCAAGACTGGGACAAAGTGGGAGCCAATGCTGTTGACCTTGCTATTGAGATGCTCAACGGTGGCGCACCGACACTGCGTTCAGTCCCAACTCGCCTCATCGTCCGCCAGTCAACGGCAGAGCCAGGTGGACAAGGCCGCCCTCGTCAATAGCCTGTGCGCGACGGAGGAGCAAGCGTGCTCGGGCAGGAACGATCCGCGCGACGGCAGACTGTGCGAGGCGCTTCACCGACAGTCCCACGAAAGTCCCTCGCCGAAGCGGGCAATATGACGGACAATAGGAACGACATAGTTTTCCACCCAAGGAGCTTTCATGACTGAATACCGTATCGAGCACGACACGATGGGTGAGGTTCGCGTCCCCGCCGACGCACTCTACCGCGCGCAGACGCAGCGAGCAGTGGAGAACTTCCCGATCTCGGGTGAGCGGCTGAACTCCCACCACATTGCGGCTCTGGGCGAAATCAAGCGCGCAGCGGCGCTGGCCAACCTGGAGCTCGGCGTGATCGACCAGGAAACGTCGGATGCCATCGTTGCCGCCGCCGATGAGGTCATCGCCGGTCAGCACGACGACAACTTCCCGATCGACATCTTCCAGACCGGCTCGGGCACGTCGTCAAACATGAACACCAACGAGGTGATCGCCACGCTGGCAACCCGTGCCTCCGGTAAGGAGATTCACCCGAACGACCACGTCAACGCCTCGCAGTCCTCCAACGACGTGTTCCCCTCTTCGATCCATATCGCCGCATATCAGGCGGTCGTTGAGGTGCTGCAGCCAGGACTGAAGAAACTGCACGCCTCGCTGGACGCCAAGGCGAAAGAGTTTGCCAATATCGTCAAGTCGGGACGCACCCACCTGATGGATGCCACACCGATCATGCTGGGCCAGGAATTCTCCGGATATGCAGCACAGATCTCGCACGGCCTGGATCGCATTGAAGCAGCGCTGCCCCGCCTGGCTGAATTGCCGCTGGGCGGTACGGCCGTAGGCACCGGCATCAACACGCCGGAGGGCTTCTCGGCTCGAGTGATCGAACTGATCGCGGAGCACACCGGCTTGCCATTGCGCGAAGCAGACAACCACTTCGAGGCTCAGGCCGCTCAGGATTCGCTGGTCGAACTGTCGGGTGCGCTGCGCACGGTTGCTGTGTCGCTGGTGAAGATCGCCAACGATCTGCGGTGGATGGGCTCCGGCCCGCGCGCCGGTATTGGTGAGATTCACCTGCCCGACTTGCAGCCAGGCTCCTCAATCATGCCCGGCAAGGTCAATCCGGTTCTGCCTGAAGCAACTGTGCAGGTTGCCGCTCAGGTCATTGGCAACGATGCAGCGATCACGTTTGCCGGTTCGCAGGGCAACTTCGACCTGCTGGTGATGCTGCCCGTGATGGCCGCCAATCTGCTGCAGTCGATCAACATCGTGGGCAACGTGACGGCAGTACTGGCCGAGCGCTGCATTGACGGTATCGTGGCGGACGAAGAGCGCTGCCTGACGCTGGCGCAGTCCTCACCGTCAATCGTGACGCCGCTGAACCGCCTGATCGGATACGAAAACGCTGCCAAGATCGCGAAGCACTCCGTCAAGAAGGGCATCACAGTGCGTGAGGCAGCCCTTGACCTGGGATTCGTGGAGCGTGGTGAGCTGACCGAAGAACAGCTGGACAAGGCTCTGGATGTTCACTCAATGACCGGTTCATTCTGATTCGTTGGTGAATCACACTGACTGAAGTCAGGAACGAGGGCGGCTCTGCTGAGTCGCCCTCGTTTTGTTGTCTGCGCGGCAGCTGAATCGCCGAGTGGTCGCATGCAAGCGACCACTCGGCAACACCCCCGGCACCATCTGGCGTCATCCCGGTACTATCCCGGCAGCATCAGGAGACGGTACTGTGTCCGATGAGCATGACGAAGCGCCATGATTTCTCGCGCCTGCCCTGCGAAAGGACTAGCATGGAACGCGTCCTACCGACAGGTCAATTACCGTGCGGGTCTTGAGGAGAACACGTGCCCCCACCGAATCAGAAAGTGACATTCCAGCAGGCACGAGCAGCCCGCCTGGCTGTCGCCGCGCTGTTCTTCACGAACGGTGCCCTTTTTTCGAACCTGATACCCAGGTACCCTGAAATCAAAGACATCTTCGCGCTGTCTGATTCAATTTACGGTCTGACCATCGCACTGTTCCCACTGGGAGCAATCTGCGCAGGACCACTGGCGGGAGCGTTCATCCGCCGCTTTTCATCCGCTCGCACAGCATGTCTGGGAACTGTGGGGATCGGTGTATTCCTCTCAATCGTCGGACTGATCGCCACGTGGCGCGCTTCCCTTGGCGCGCAGGCAACCGGAACAACACTGGCCACTGCCGTCTACATACTGTACGCCGTCATGTTTTTCTCTGGCGGCGCGTTCGACTCCGTGACCGACGTGGGACAAAATGCCCACGGCCTGCGTGTACAGAAACTCTATGGGCGTTCCATCATTAATTCCTTCCACGCGGCGTGGTCCATCGGTGCAGTGGCTGGCGGCCTCATGGGCTCCCTCGCCACCTCGCTGCACATTCCGCTGGGCTGGCACCTGACCGGCTCATCACTGATCTTCATCATTGTCGGATTCACTGCGTACCGCTTCACCCTTCCCGGCAGCGATGGCGTACCGGAGCGTATCGAACGCATCACCGACGCCGAATCAATGACATTGTCGGGACGCACAACACCGGGAGGCCCCGATATCGCCAGTGACCAAGCGGAATCAACTCAGACGCAGCAGGTACGTCCGGTGGCCGTCAGCACTCTTGTTGCCATCACAACGCTGACATTCCTGTCGATCTCAGGAACGCTGGTTGAAGACGCCGGAAACGCGTGGTCCGCTCTGATTATGCGCGACTATCTGGGGATCCCCGGTGGAGCTGCAGGACTCGCGTTTGTCGTGCTGCTCTTCTCGCAGGCCATCGGCCGAATCGTTGCTGACAAGGTGATCGACGCGATCGGTGCGCGCGGGACGAGTTTCATAGGCGGTGCCATGGTGCTTGTCGGCGGTGTTGTTGCCTTCGTCTACCCGCATGTGGCCACGATGATCCTCGCGATGGTTCTTGCCGGTGCGGGATGCTCGGCAATTGTGCCAATCGCCATGAACGCGGCAGACAACATTCCCGGGATGAAAACAGGTAGTGGCCTGACAATCGTGACGTGGTTGATGCGCTTGGCGTTTCTGCTGTCGCCGCCGATCATGGGCATGATTGTTGAAGCTACTTCGTTGCGGGCAGTCCTGGCCGTGCTTGCCGTCAGTGGCGCATTGACATTGGCGACGGCGTGGATCATTGCCCCTCGCGATCGACGAGGGCGACTGAGCTAAGCCGCCGCACTTCCAGCGAAGCGCCTGTGCCTCTCAGTGAGCAGCAGCGCTGGGCGCGGCTCAGTCAGAGTCAGAATTAGAGTCAGAATCCACGTCAGATTCTGATGCCACAGCTGCGCGTGCCGCAGACTTCGCTCCAGCACGCGCCAACCATTGCACCAGTGCAGCGGTGATCAGACCCATGCAGATCAGGATCAGGACAAAAGAAGAAAAATCGTCACCCATAAACAACAACGTCATGATGATTGCAATGGAGTGGACGGCACAGATGATACCGGCGGCACCGACCAGTGGCCACGCTGCACGATGAGCGGCACGCCATGCTCCTTCGCTGACGCGCGCTTCTTCAATCGGGATACCCCACGATGATCCCATGGGGAGGTCAGGGCGTCGAATACGCCGGGCCTGGTTGATAAGGTAGCCGCCGGCAGCCAGCAAAATAGCCGCGCTGACCCACGCGAAGATGGTGAAAACAGCTAGAGCCATGTCTCCGTACTTTCTGTATCAATGCGCAGGGCAGCGATCACATCTGTGCGCAGCACCATCGGTTCATCGTTCCTCCTCCGAATATCAGAGGAAGGGAATTCGGTCACGCCCCGAGGAGCCAGATCCGAGAGGAATACCTCAGACATGTCTCCTCAGGAGCGCTTCCGGAAACCTGTTCTTTCAGTCGTGCTGAGCCAGGCTCAGAGCCTGACGTGCAATCGCCAGCTCCTCGTTGGTGGGGTAGCACAAAACGGTGACTGACGAATCAGGGTGTGACAGGACGATCGGAGCCTTGACATGCCAGTTTTCCCAGTTCAGATCATGGTTGATCTTCACACCGAACGGTGCGAGGGCATCACATAGCTCTTCACGCACGCCCGGATCGTTTTCGCCAATGCCAGCGGTAAACGTCAAGGCGTCCAGTCCGCCCAGCTCCGTCCAGTACGCGCCCACATACTTTACCAGGCGATGAATGTACACATCCATGCCCGCGCGTGCGCGCTTGGAAATCTCCTCAGGACCGTTTTCAATGAGCTCCCAGTTGGTGCGCATGTCAGCTTCGCCGGTCATGCCCTTCATGCCGGAGCGCTTGTTGAGGAATTCGTCAACCTGATCAACTGTCATACCTGCTTCGCGCTGCAGGTGGAACACAACAGCTGGATCGATGTCGCCTGAACGAGTGCCCATCACCAGGCCCTCCAGAGGCGTCAACCCCATCGAGGTGTCGATCGCGCGCCCGCTGTCCACGGCCGAGGCCGACGCGCCGTTGCCCAGGTGCAGCACAATCTGCTTGAGGTCATCGCGGCCCAGCATCTTGGAAACCTCTTCGGAGACGAACTGGTGAGACGTGCCATGAGCACCATAGCGGCGAATACCGTACTGGCGGGCAACATCGCGGTCAATCGCATACATTGCCGACGCCTCGGGCAGATGCTGGAAGAACGCGGTGTCAAAGACTGCCACGTGCGGCACGTCGGGCATCAGCTCACGCGCAACATCGATGCCTTTGAGGTGTGCAGGGTTGTGCAACGGTGCCAGCGTGCACAGCTTTTCAATCAACGCGCGCACATGATCGTCCACCAGTGCGGGCCCATCGAAGTAGGATCCGCCCTGCACGATTCGGTGGCCAACGGCCACAATCCCAGCTTCAGCAAGCGTGGGGCCAACCTCGTCAAAAATGGCGAGAACCTTTTGCAGCCCATCACCGTGATCGGGGACCGGCTCTTTACGAACGAGTTCCTCGCCCGCATGCTTGTGCGTGATGATGCCGACCGGCTCACCGATTCGTTCGACGATTCCTTTGGCGAGGACGTCTCCCGACACGGGGTTGATCAGCTGATATTTAATGGAGGACGATCCGGAGTTGATGACCAGAACTGTGGACACGCGGGTGGCCTTTCGTTGGAAGTTTCCGTAAATAGTGACAAATGGGATCTGGTGGTGCGCCTGGAGTGGCGGCGCACCACCTGACTACTGCTCAGCCTTGTGCCTGGACAGCGGTCAGAGCGATGGTGTTGACGATGTCTTCCACCAAAGCTCCTCGAGACAAATCGTTGACGGGCTTGTTCAGCCCCTGCAGCACCGGGCCGACAGCCACGGCGCCAGACGAGCGCTGGACGGCCTTGTAGCCGATATTGCCGGCATTCAGTGACGGGAAGATGAACACGTTCGCCTGTCCGGCAACATCAGAATCGGGCGCCTTCTTGGCGGCAACCGCCGGATCCACCGCAGCATCGAACTGAATCGGGCCTTCGATGGCCAGCTCGGGGGCCTTTTCTCGGGCAAGACGCGTGGCCTCCACAGTTGCGTCGATATCGGGGCCGGAGCCGGACGTGCCCGTCGAGTAGGACAGCATTGCGACGCGCGGCTCCACGCCGAATTGCTCGGCAGTCTTAGCCGATGAAATCGCGATGTCAGCGATCTGTTCTGGCGTGGGGTTCGGGTTGACGGCGCAGTCGCCAAAGACCCACACGCGATCCTTCATCAGCATGAGGAACACGGAGGAAACGATCGACACGCCCGGTGCCGTCTTGATGATTTGGAAGGAGGGCACAATCGTGTGAGCCGTGGTGTGAGCTGCACCGGACACCATGCCGTCAGCATCGCCCATGTGCACCATCATCGTGCCGAAGTAGGACACGTCGCGGATCTTCTCGCGGGCCTGCTCAATGGTGACGCCCTTCTTAGCGCGCAGGCGAGCAAACTCTTCAGCGTACTTTTCGACCAGTTCAGCATCGTCGAGTGCCACGACGCGCGCGCCTGTGATGTCAAGGTTGAGCTGCTGTGCGCGCTCGCGGATGGCAGCTTCATCGCCCAGCAGAATAATGTCGGCAATGCCCAGTTCGAGCACCTCAGCAGCCGCCTGCAGGACGCGATCGTCATCAGGCTCAGGAAGGACGATGCGCTGGCGATCGGCGCGGGCACGATCAATGAGGTCAGCCTGGAATGACACGGGGGTCACGACACCTGCCAGTTTTGCCGAGGTAATCTGCTCCACGGTGTTCTGGTCGAGGCGGTCCGAAATGACGGGGATCTGCTCGCATGAAACGGATTCGGCGCGCACGCCCGGAACGATCAGCGCCACGACTTGTGCGTGGTGGGCTCTGGCGCGAGCGCATGCCGCCTGGGCCTGCACGCTCACGAGGTCAGCAGGGACGCCCTCGGCATCGAGGACGAGGATGAGGCGCGCACCTACGGAGGCTGCGACGTCAAGGCTCCATCCGATTGAATCGAAAGTGGGCACTGCGGAAAAGTCTGCATGTTCGAGCAGGGTTACGTCGGATGAATCGGCGCGAACGGCGTTGATGACGTGAGCGAAAGCTGAAGCGGAGTCCTGCGCAACCTCTGTGATGGAAGTGCCCAGGAGGGTGTCCGCACGGGTCACTGAGTGGTCCTTTTCCAGTGCAGATACGAGGTCATCGCATATCTGTGCAGCGTTGACGGTAGGTTCGGGTTGAATGACGAGGTAGCGGTCGGTCACTGTCTCTCCTAGCTCTACTACGAGGAAGTCCCTCACCGGATTCGCGACGACGGGACACTGGTTTCATGGTATCGCCGCGAGCGTGACCCATGCCGTAATCTTGGGGCAAAACGTTGTGGATGTGCCCACGTTTGGGGCACTTCAGTGGTGTGCGTCTCCTTTTGAGGTCGTTGTGATGGATGTGTGCGCGACGCATGGATTGTTCGTGTGTGCTGCCTTGTTCAGGTGGCGTGCACGGTGCCGACTCTGTCACTTGATGTGGCGCAGTAGGTGTGACGAAGCAGAGCCGATACAGTAAAGGCAATGAGTACATCTGAAGCCGGCTCCGAGCACGGTCGGACGCATCCGCTCGATCGTCGCATGAACGCGATACTGCGAACCGCGACGATTATTTTGACGTGCCTTGGCGTGGTGACGATGGTGGTCTTCACGCTGTTCGACCATCCGCATCGGGCGGTGGTTGTGCTGATTGTGATGTTGTATGTCTTTGCTGTAACGCGGGCGATATGGCCAACTCCTGTGTGGTTCGGCTCGCGTCGCCGCTTCTTCGACGTCGCGTTGTACGCCGGTTTGGCGAGCGCCATCTGGTTCCTCTCGCCCTTTACTGCGACCGTCGCCAGCTAGGTGTGGCGAGCTCTGCCAGTCGGACTCCTTCGCCACCGAAAGCTCGGGTTCTGCAGCCCTTGCCAGCTAGATTTGATGCGCCCCGTCGGCTCACTTCTGCAACTGTCTCCAGCTCAGGCCCAGCATCCCTCGGCAAAATCTTTGCCTGCCCAGGCCCTGCACTCATCGTCACAATCTTCGCTTGTCAAAGCCCTGCATCCCTCGCCAGAAATCACACCAGCCCGGGTGCCACGCGCGAAGCCGGCCATCGAGAGCAAAAATCTGCCAGAGTGCTGAAAGATATCTCGATATCGAGTAATCTTCTTTTTAGGTGAACCACATCACCGCGCGCGCTGCAGATGGCGTGCTGATTGCGAAGATCTGAAGACCGTAAGGAGCAGTCCGACAATGTCAACCATTAAGGTACAAGGACCAATCGTCGAACTTGACGGCGATGAAATGACACGGATCATCTGGCAATTCATCAAAGATCGCCTCATCCACCCGTACTTGGACGTCGACTTGCGCTACTACGACCTGTCGATCCAGAACCGCGATGCCACCGACGACCAGGTGACGATCGATGCAGCGCACGCTATCCAGGAACACGGTGTCGGCGTCAAATGCGCCACCATCACTCCTGACGAGGCGCGTGTCGAAGAATTCGGTTTGAAGAAGATGTGGCGTTCTCCCAACGGCACGATTCGCAACATCCTCGGTGGCGTCATTTTCCGCGAACCCATCATCATCTCGAACGTTCCGCGCCTTGTTCCTGGATGGACCAAGCCAATCGTTGTGGGACGTCACGCATTTGGCGATCAGTACCGCGCAACAGACTTCAAGATCCCCTCGGCCGGCACGGTCACGATTACCTTTACCCCTGAAGACGGATCTGAGCCCATCGAACATGAGGTCGTCAAGGTGCCCGAGGGTGGCGGCGTTGCCATGGGCATGTACAACTTCAACGAATCGATTGCCGACTTTGCGCGCGCCTCATTCGCATACGGACTGCAGCGCGGATACCCCGTCTACCTGTCAACGAAGAACACCATTTTGAAGGCCTACGATGGGGCATTCAAAGACATCTTCCAGGACATTTTCGACCACGAATTCAAGGCCGAGTTTGAAAAAGCAGGACTGACGTACGAGCACCGTCTGATCGACGACATGGTCGCCTCGTCACTGAAGTGGGAAGGCGGGTACATCTGGGCGTGTAAGAACTATGACGGAGACGTCCAATCCGACACCGTTGCACAGGGATTCGGCTCCCTGGGCCTCATGACGTCAGTTCTGCTCACCCCAGATGGCAAGACGATGGAGGCCGAGGCCGCTCACGGAACAGTTACGCGCCACTACCGTCAGCATCAGGCTGGCAAGCCGACTTCCACCAACCCGATTGCCTCGATTTTCGCGTGGACCCGAGGCCTGGCACACCGCGGCAAGCTGGACTCAACGCCGGAAGTGACCGAGTTTGCGCAGACCCTTGAAGACGTCGTTATCAAGACTGTCGAGGGCGGCCAAATGACGAAGGATCTGGCACGACTGATCGGACCGGATCAGCAGTGGTTGACAACGGAAGAGTTCCTGACAGCTCTGGACGAAAACTTGCAGACGCGATTGAAGTAGCTCGTAGCTGTTACCTGAAGGAGCGGCGCAGTGTCCACGGCAGATGCTGCGCCGCTCTTTCATGCGGTGTGTCGATGTACGCGGCGGCCTGTCGTGTAGGTGTGCATAGTCGGTGTCCTGTGCTGGTGTGCATAGTCGGTGCACTCGCGCGCAGCCTCGCAAAGCGTTAACCGCACTCAGGCCCATCGGCTAAGTGGGTGCACTCGCGCGCAGTCCTCGTCTACTACGCATTGTTGGCGCCCTCCCATATACCCACCTGTCGATCTGATGCGAGACCACTCCTCACATCCCCGCCACTTACACAACTGTCGATCTGATGCGAGACCATTCCACCCATCCCCTCCACTTACACAACTGTCGATCTGGGCGGCTGAGCTGGTAACTCTTTTTCAGGCGAACCGCTCTGAACTGCATCGATGGTGATGAAAGCTGATCAGGTCACCCTCGTACCTCGTCCTGATCGACAGAAGGGGGCGAAGGGGGCGAAGAGGGCAAAGAGAAGGAGAGGGGTGAAAAGGGCAACGGCGTGAGGGGGCAGGGGAATGAAGAGGGGCGAGGGGGGAAAGTGAGGGGGAAAGAAACGGGCGAAGGGAGGAACGCGTGTCGCAATGGTGAAGCGAGAATTCACTGGCGCCGCGTTGGCCGTCACTGACACGATGAGCGGGCAATTGCGAGATGCCCCGTCGGGCCAATTGACGGTAGTCTAGTTACGGGCATGCTGAACTTCGTGACCTGCGAGGCCAGCAACGCAGATGCACCGGTACGATTTTGGAGGAACTTCATGTCGACTGAGCCAACCAGCACCGAGGCAATGACCCTCGATAATTCGTCGAATACGCATGATCCCAATACGCCGCAGGTCGACACAGATCCTGATGCTCCGCGAATCGGCGTCCTCACGTCTGGTGGTGACGCTCCAGGAATGAACGGAGCCGTGCGCGCCGTTGTTCGCAGCTGCCTGGCCCGCGGGGCGCACCCCTACGCCATTATGGAAGGGTGGGCAGGTGCTGTCAGCGGCGGAGACGCCATCAAGGAAATGGGATGGTCAGACGCGTCAGGCATCCTCGCTGAAGGCGGAACCATCATCGGCACAGCGCGGTGCGACGAATTCCGCGAGTACGAGGGGCGCCACCGCGCAGTCCTGAACCTTGTCAGGAACGGAATCGACCGGCTCGTCACCATCGGCGGCGACGGCTCCCTGTCAGGCTCAGAAGAATTTCAGGACGAGTGGCCCCAACACATCCGTGAGCTTCGCGACGAGGGGGAAATCAGCGATGAGGACGCTCGCCGCCATGAGTACCTTCGGGTGGTCGGCCTGGTTGGATCCATCGACAACGACCTGGTCGGCACAGATATGACGATCGGTGCGGACACCGCGCTGCACCGCATCATCGACGCCATCGACCACATATCCTCCACCGCGGCATCGCACCAACGTACCTTCATCATCGAAGTAATGGGCAGGCATTGTGGGTACCTCCCGCTCATGTCGGCAGTGGCAGGCGGCGCGGATTATGTATTCACGCCGGAAAACCCGGCAGGCCCCGGCTGGCAGGAAGACATGTGCTCCAAGCTCCTCGCAGGACGTGCAGCCGGACGACGCGAATCGATGATCCTCGTCGCAGAAGGAGCCACCGACCAAGACGGCGAACCAATCACCACGCAAAACGTGGCCGACGCGTTACGTGAAGGAACAGGCGAAGACCCCCGCATCACAATCCCGGGCCACACTCAGCGAGGCGGATCACCCTCGGCATACGACCGTTGGATGTCGACACTGCTCGGATACGCAGCCGTCCAGGAACTTGTGAAAGCAGGCGACGATTTTTCCCCATGTGTGCTGGGCGTGCGCCACAATCGCGTCACTCGTATTCCGCTCACCAGAGCAATTAAACGCACACGCTCCGTCAAAGCGATGATCGCGGCTGGTGACTACACGGCAGCGCAGCAGGCGCGAGGTTCCTCGTTCTCAACCATGCTGGAAGTCAATGAGATACTGTCAGCGCCTCCGGTTGACATCACGATTGCAGACGACGCGAAACGAGTCGCGATCCTGCATGTCGGCGGACTGGCACCTGGTATGAACACTGCAGCTCGCGCAGCGGTTCGTCTGGGTATCGCACGAGGCTGGAGGATGCTGGGCGTTGACGGATCATGGTCAGGCCTGATGGATGGGAGAGTCCGCGATCTCACGTGGTCTGACGTAGAAGGCTGGGCCTTCCACGGTGGTGCGGAGCTGGGCACTCGCCGCGCGATTCCGACAGTGGAACAGTTCTATGAGATTGGCCGTGCAATCGAACGCAACCGCATCGACGCCCTCGTCATTATCGGAGGACTGAACGCGTACCTGGCAGTCCAACATATGACTGCTGAGCGGGTACGATACCCAGCGTTCAAGATTCCGATGATCCTGGTGCCGGCCTCAATTGACAACAATCTTCCCGGCGCGGAGCTGTCTATTGGTGCTGACACCGCGCTGAACAATGCTGTGTGGGCGCTGGACCGTATCAAGGAATCGGCGGCCGCATCGAGGCGCTGCTTTGTTGCCGAGACGATGGGCAGGCGTTGCGGCTACCTCACCCTCATGGCCGCGATGGCGACCGGCGCCGAATACGCCTACATCCATGAGCGCAATTTCGACCTGGCCGATCTGGACAAGGACGCCAAGCGCATGCGCAGAGCGTTCGAAGAAGGTCGGCGCCTGTTCCTGGTGGTTGTCAATGAAGAAGTGTCCGCGCATTATGACCGAGAATTCCTCGCCTCAGTGTTCGAAGCTGAAGGTCAAGGGCTTTTCGACGTGCGTGACTCCGCCCTCGGCCATCTGCAGCAGGGAGGAGCACCAACTCCCTTTGACCGACTGCTCGCCACGAGGCTCGTGTATTACGCATTGAAGCACCTGGCTGAACAGTTTGATGCTGATGACCACCGCGCGGTCTATATCGGGATGATTGAAAACGACATTGAGGCGCGGCCGGTAGAATCAATGTCAGCTGATTTGGACTCTGAGAACCGCAGGCCAATTGACCAGTGGTGGCTTGAATTGCTGCCCGTGCTGTCTGCCGTATCCTTGGAGCATTCAGATACACCACTGACCGACGTGTCGATCTCGCTGGCTGAGCCTGTTCCAGCTGATGGCGAGTGAGCGCTGCGGCACTGTGACCCAGACATACGCTCTATGAAGGAGGACGCAATGGGGATGGAAGCTCCCGTTAATCCGACAACAACCTCAGCTTGGGGACAACTCGACGAGCTGGCAGAAGTCTTTGTTCCTGACTTGCGCGGATGGTTCGAGAGCGAGCCGAACCGTGCCCAGCAGTGGACGCGACGCGTGGGTGACCTGCACGTGGATCTGTCGAAGAACCTCATCACCTCCGACGTTCTGGAGCGCCTCCTTGAGCTGGCGCAGCAGTGCAACGTGGGGGAGCGGCGCGACGCCATGCTGCGCGGCGAGCACATCAACGTCACCGAGGACCGCGCAGTGCTGCACACCGCCCTGCGCCGCGCACCCGATGACGCTTTGGAAGTTGACGGTGTCAACGTGGTCAAGGATGTGCGCGCAGAACTCAAGAAGATCTACGCCTTCGCGGACAAGGTTCGTGCAGGAAAGTGGCTGGGCGCCAGCGGAAAACCGTTGACGACAATTGTCAACGTCGGCATCGGCGGATCCGATCTCGGTCCCGTCATGGCATACGAGGCGCTCAAGCCGTACGTCCAGGATGGCATCGAATGCCGCTTCATCTCCAACATCGACCCGACCGATGCGGGAGAAACAACGAAGGACCTTGACCCTGAGACCACGCTGATCATCGTGGCCTCGAAGACATTCACAACCCTTGAGACAATCACGAACGCCAAGGTCGTGCGTCAATGGCTGCTGTCCGGGTTGCGCGAACGCGGCATCATTGCCGAGGGTGGCTCTGCCGAATCGGCGGGCGCCGCTGGTGAGCAGAGCGCCGGAACGGTGAGTGAAAAAGAAGCGATTTCGCGCCACTTCGTTGCGGTGTCGACTGCTCTGGACAAGGTCGAGGAATTCGGCATCGATCCTGCCAACGCGTTTGGCTTTTGGAACTGGGTCGGCGGGCGCTATTCGGTGGACTCCGCGGTTGGTACGTCCCTTGTGGTGGCAATTGGTCCGGAACGTTTCGAGGAATTCCTCACCGGTATGCGCACGGTTGACCAGCACTTCGCGACCGCCAAGCCTGAAGACAACGTACCCCTGCTGATGGGTCTGCTTAACGTGTGGTACGGCAACTTCCTGGGTGCTGACACTCACGCGGTTTTGCCATATTCACAGTATCTGCACCGTTTCCCTGCTTACCTGCAGCAGCTCACGATGGAGTCCAACGGCAAGTCAGTGCGCTATGACGGGGCTCGGGTGGACTACGACACGGGTGAAATCTTCTGGGGTGAGCCTGGCACGAATGGTCAGCATGCTTTCTACCAGTTGATTCATCAGGGGACGCGCATGGTGCCGAGCGACTTCATCGCATTCGCCAACCCGACGTGGAATCTGCGCGACGAATGTGCCGGCGAGAATGGTGCCGACATGCATGAACTGTTCCTGTCGAACTTCTTCGCTCAAACTCAGGCACTGGCGTTTGGCAAGACCGCTGAGGAGGTGCGCGCGGAAGGCACTCCCGAGGAAATCGTGCCGGCACGCATCTTCGGTGGAAACCGTCCGACCACGTCGATCATGGCACCCAGCCTCACACCGTCAGTTCTGGGGCAGTTGATAGCTCTGTACGAGCACATCACCTTTGTCCAGGGCGCTATCTGGGGGATTGACTCCTTCGATCAGTGGGGCGTGGAGCTTGGCAAGGTGCTGGCCCGCGGTCTGATGCCTGCCATTACCGGCGATGAGGACGTTCTGGCATCGGTGGACTCTTCCACTCGCGCGCTGATCGAGTACTATCGCGCCTACCGGCGGGACTAAGCAACCGATGGGTAAGCCGACGGGGTGACTCGGCGCCGTATATCTGAATGCTTGCCAGTGGCTGCAGGAACTGAGATAGTTCCTGCAGCCACTTTTGTGTGCGGAAGGCTAACGGCGATGTGGTTCATGGCAGTACTCGGGCGCTTCAGCACGAAGATTCTAAGTGCCGACATTCGGTCGCGGTCGGCATTTATAAGAGAGGTAGAAACTCTGTGGACCATGGTAAGAAAAGCAAACACATCGGCACATAAGTCGGTGCAGATAAAATCTCAACAACACGGCAGTAGGCCAAGGAGACGTTCCCCGAGTTCTGACATCCTAGAGGGGGATTTCAAGAAAGCCGGAATGGAGACAAACGTCGAGGGATGGAGTCCGCGATGATAGTCGGGATTTGCGCGAGTGTTGTTCTGATCCTTCTGATCACCGCCGCAGCGGTGGTTGCGCGGCGAAATCAGGGCAACGCGGGCACTCATCAAACAAGATCCTGTCCCGCTCGAAGTCGCAGCGGAGTTTATCCGCCGCTTGTAAACGACGCGACAGTTTCCCTCTTGCCCTCTCGCCAGCGCAGGCATGGCCGCCCCGGAAAGGGCCAAGCTCGTCTCCGATAGCTCAGACCGTGAAGCCCATGACGGCCCAAGCCCCGCGGTGTGGGCAAGCTGCCAGAATCAACGTGAGCACGACAGTGCACCTACCGCGCTCACCGTGTTCCGGCAGCTACGTGCTCCGACAGTTAGTTGTATCGGAACGCGTCAGTGGACAGGCGAATCTCATCCGCATCATCACCTGAATGAGCGGACTGTGAGTCATCAGAGTCACCCTCGTCGTCGTCCTCGTCCATTACGGCGAGGGCGTCGAGGAACTCTTCATGCGAATCTGAACGCTCGAACGCAAAGCGAGCCAAAGCCTCCGGCGACGTCGTCTTCTCCAAATCAACAAGCGCCTGGTCAACATCGAAGTAGGCCTGAGGCCACGACGGATTGATGTCGATAAGCGTGCGGCGCAGAATCTCTGAAACCGCCAATCGCGCATACCACTTGCGATCAGCGGGGACAACATACCACGGTGCGTCATCAGTGGAGGTCCGCGAAATCACTTCCTGATACGCCTGCTGATATTGCGACCACTCATTGCGCACCACCAGGTCGCCAGTCGAGAACTTCCAGTGCTTGTCACGACGGTCGAGGCGCTCACGCAGCCGCTCCCCCTGCTCTTCAAAAGAAATCGCAAGGAAAATCTTGATGATATGAATACCCTTTTCCAGGGTGCGCTTTTCGAAACGCCTGATGGCGCGGTAGCGATCTCGAAGGGTCTTGTCGTCGACGACCCATGAGCGCCCATGCTCATCATCGTGACCCACCAGTTTTTGCGCCGTCGGCACCAAGACATCCTCATAGTGGGAGCGGTCAAACACGCCAATCATTCCAGGTTCGGGAAGCTCGCGGCGAATGCGCCACAGAAAATGGTGCTTGAGTTCTTCTTTCGTGGGGGCTTTGAACGCCGCCAGAGACACGCCCTGCGGGTCCACCAACCCCATCACATGCCGCACAATGCCGCCCTTACCGGCGGTATCAAGCCCTTGGAGGACGATCAACACTGCTTCAGAGCTGCCGTTATCGCTGTGAGCCTGCGCAAAGAGTCGTTCCTGCAGCTCGGCCAGATCAGTTGCCTGATCTTCCATAGCTTTCTGGCCGTCCTTCTTACCCTCGTCCCAGCCGGGAGTCTTGTCACGGTAAATGGTTGCCAAATCCAGCTCTCCGTGAACGGCAAGCAGTTTGCGCGGATCAGTTGTCCAGCCTCGCTGCCGGGAAGAATCCATCGTCGAGGCACGTGTAGGCACGGCATCTGCTCGGTCGGCGCGCTTCTTTTTCTTCTTCGAACCCATGGGTGACATTTTAGTGACGAGGGCGACTCTTTTACACCTTAGAAACGCCTATAAATGCGGAAAAGATCGACCGTTTTGCACAGAGTCGTCGCAAACTTGGGACTGCTTTCCCTAGTAAAGGACAAAATTGCGCCGTAGGCTTGTCATGAGAGCTCGGAGCACGGATCCGGGCCGGAACGCGAACCCTACCGGGAACGCTCGATCATTCAATCAAGGAGTTCCACATCATGGCTCAACCCAAAATCGTCACCGTAACCGGTGCCGCTGGAAACATTGGATACGCGCTGCTTTTCCGCATCGCATCAGGCGCAATTTTCGGACCCGACGTTCCAGTCAAGCTTCATTTGCTGGAGATCCCCCAGGCTGTCAAGGCAGCTGAAGGCACAGCCATGGAGCTCGACGACTGTGCATTCCCGCTGCTGGCCGGCGTCGACATCTTCGATGACGCCACCAAGGCATTCGAGGGAACCAGCGTTGGCCTGCTCGTGGGTGCGCGCCCGCGTTCGAAGGGCATGGAGCGCGCTGACCTGCTCGAAGCCAATGCCGGAATCTTCGGACCTCAGGGTGCCGCAATCAACGCTGGCGCAGCCGAAGATGTGCGCGTCCTGGTCGTGGGCAACCCCGCCAACACGAACGCCGTGATCGCAGCCAACGCTGCGCCCGATGTGCCAGCCAACCGCTTCACCTCCATGATGCGTCTGGATCACAACCGCGCCATCAGCCAACTGGCCCACAAGACCGGTGCAGCTGTCAGCGACATCAAGAACATTGTTGTGTGGGGCAACCACTCGGCCGATCAGTACCCGGACGTCTCCTACGCCACCGTTGATGGAAAGCCGGCCACCGACCTGGTTGACGAAAAGTGGCTCGACGAGGAATTCCGCCCTGTCGTTGCCAAACGTGGCGCCGCCATCATCGCCGCACGTGGCGCGTCCTCAGCGGCATCAGCAGCCAACGCCGCGATCGACCACATGCACACCTGGATCCACGGCACGCCCGAAGGTGAATGGGTCACCGCTGGTGTCCATTCAGATGGCTCGCACTACGACGTTCCTGAAGGCTTCTCCTTCGGCTTCCCGGTGCGCGCAGTGAACGGCGAATACCAGATCGTTGAAGGCCTCGAAATCTCCGAAGCCACCCGCGCCGGCATCGACCACAACATCAAGGCTCTGCAGGAAGAATACGACGCAGTGAAAGCCCTCGGCTTCATCAAGTAGTTCTCGCCAGCAGGACAGTCCAGAAGAACGCTGGAACGCCCTCCCTGACTTGCTCCACGAGCAATAATCAGGAAGCGCATCCAGCGTTCTTTTTGTGCTGTGACTGGCATACTTGAATATGAATGCGCCATCCCTGTTTTCAGAGATAGAGTTTGTTATCACTTCAACGATGCAGTGTGGAAACAATATCGAAAGGATTCTAATGATTGGGTTCCTCATAGCGACTGCCACGACCGTGGTTGTGGCGTATCTGATTTTTCACCGTTATCATCCGCAGACCGTCCTGATTTTTTCCGGTCTATTTATGCTGCTTTGTGCTATTCCACTGTCAATGAAACCATTGATGGATGAAGACCAGACCACTGGCTCGGCGTTCCTGGATGTCTTCGACCAGATCACTCAGACGTTCGGGAATCTAGGTGCCAAGCTCGGTCTGATCATCATGGCGGTCGGCGGTTTCTCGCTGGTCATGGACCGAGTCGGTGCATCATCAGCACTGGTCGCCATCGCAACCAAACCGCTCCAGAAGATCAACAAGCCCTACGTTGTTCTTGCCTCCACCTACATCCTGGCTCAGACACTGTGCTTGATCATTCCATCGGCAGCTGGCCTGGCGATGCTGCTGATGGTGACCGTCTATCCGCTCCTGCGATCCCTGGGAATCTCGAAACTGTCTGCCACGGGCGTCATCGCGACCGGCAGCTGTCTGGACCTTGGCCCTGCTTCCTCAAACGCCAATATGGCGGCCCAGACGTCCGGCATGACCGTCCAGGAATATTTTATTCAATACCAGCTGCCCGTCGCACTGGTGGTCGTCGCATCGGTGTTCATCCTCCATTACTTCGTCCAGCAGTACTTCGACCGCAAGGCCGGAACTACTCCCGACAAAGCAGACTGGGATGAAATCAAGGCTGAGCTCGCAGGTATTAAAAGGTCCTCGGGCGGAAAGTCGGCCCTGGCACAACGCGCTGCAAATGGTGGGTCCGACACCGCCGCCAAGACCAAGGCGGACACCAAGGAAGCTGAACGTGTCGACAAGCCGACCCCGAAGGCATACGCGCTCCTTCCATTTACGCCACTGGTCCTGCTCATTGTTTTCTCGCCTTTCGTGATTACCAGCATCAAAATGAACGTGGCAACTGCCATGATTATTTCCGGAATGCTCGCCGTTATTTGCGAAATGATTCGCTACCGTTCATTCCAACGCGGCGCGGACGCTTTCTCCGTTTTCTTCGAGGGCATGGGTCGCCAATTCGTCAACATCGTGACACTCATTGTCGGCGGCCAGATGTTTGCTGCCGGTTTAACCCAGCTCGGGTTTATTTCGTTCATTATTGATGGCGCCGAGCGATTCAATATGGGGGCAATTCCGATCACCATCATCATGACGTTGGTGATCTTCCTGTCAGCGGTCCTGATGGGCTCCGGCAACGCACCGTGGTTCGCGTTCTCAGAACTTATCCCCGACATTGCCAAACCCCTGGGCGTTGACACCGTGTTCCTGGCTCAGCCAATGGAACTGGCATCAGGCATCGGTCGCTCCATGTCGCCTATCGCGGGCGTCGTGATTGCAGTTGCCGGACTTGGTGATGTCAGCCCGGTCGACCTCGTCAAACGAACAATCCCCGTCATGATCCCCGCTTACGTGATCATGGTCACCTCGTCGATCGTGTGGGATTACCTGCTTCGAGCCTTCATTTAAGGAGGAAACATGGCTCTTTTACCAATGCAGATCGCTGAAACACTCACATCGAATGTCGACGCCATGACCGATGACCTGGTCCAGTGGCGCCGCGACTTCCACGCACATCCTGAACTCGGATTCCTCGAGTATCGCACCACGTCGATCATCGTCCAGCATCTGCGCGAGTGGGGCTATGAGGTCCTGCAGGGAAAGGACGCGTGCCTGTCTGAGGAGCGAATGGGACTGCCCAGCTCCGAAGAAGATGAGGCCGCAATTGCCCGAGCGATTGACGAGGGTGCCGACGCCGACTTTGTTCACTCGATTGCCGGAGGACACACAGGTACTGTGGCAATTCTCCGCAATGGGGACGGCCCCACTGTCGGCATGCGCTTCGACATTGACGCGCTGCCGCTGCAGGAATCTTCAGAAAAGGGGTACTACCCGGCGGATGAGGGTTTTAACTCCATTCACGCCTCCACCATGCATGCGTGTGGACACGACGCTCACATCACGATGGGGCTGGGTGTTGCCCGCACAATGGCACAGATGAAGGACTCCTGGTCAGGAACGCTGAAGATTTTGTTCCAGCCCGCTGAAGAAGGCGTTCGCGGAGCGAAATCGATGGTGGCCGCCGGCCATGTCGATGACGTCGACGTCATGTTCGCGCAACACGTATGGCCACACGACTTCGAAGAATCCGACTACGCGCCCGGATCCGGCGGGGCTCTGGCCACCACGAAGTACGACGTGAATCTGAAAGGACTGGCAGCTCACGCTTCAGGCGCGCCGCAAAAAGGCAAGAACACCATTCTCGCCGCGTGCACCGCAGTGTTGAACCTGTATGCGATTTCGCGCCACTCAGAAGGGGCGACCCGCGTGAGTGTCGGCAAGATCGTTGCCGGCGATACCCGCAATATTGTCGCAGATCATACACATTTTGAGATGGAAGTTCGCGGTTCAACGACCGAGATCAACGAGTACATGGAGCACCGAGCCCGCACCGTGATCGAAGCGGCTGCACAGATGTATGAGTGCGACTACGAGATCGTGCGCATGGGAGAGGCCATCTCCCTGGATTCCGATCCGGACCTGATGGACCGAATCGCTGAAGCTGGCGAGTTGGTGGGCGTACGCGCCAATGACCCGAAGTGGGTGGAAATGACCGCTTCCGAAGACTACGCATTCATGATGAAGCGAGTCCAGGACAACGGCGGAAAGGCCTCATTGCTGCTGATCTTCACTCCGTCGAAGGGAGGCCTGCACTCCGTCGAGTTCACGGTGGATGAAGCTGTCCTGCCCAAAGGAGTGCGCGTCATCAGCGCAGCCGCCATCGCGGAAATGCCAGCCGCACACTGACCGAGTTCACATCGTTATGGCGCCGAGTGGTCGCATGCATGCGACCACTCGGCGCACACCACGTATCAGAAGCGGTGGACTGGATTAGGCCGGAGTGCCTGTGAATCATTACCCTTAGGACTATGGAACATGATTCGACAGTGCCCCCCTCGACAATCGACAAGCTTGTCATCACTCTTTCTTGCCCGGACCAGCCAGGAATTGTTCACGCAGCCTCCGGCATCATGAGCGACATCGGTGGCAACATCATTCAGTCGCAGCAATTCGGTGACCCGGATACCGGCCTGTTCTTCATGCGAATGGAAGCTGAATCACCTGTCGGTCGAGGTCCTGTCGAAGAAGGCCTGACACGAATCGCCGACAAGTTCAACGCCACCTGGCGCGTCGACCAGTTGGGGCGACCGCTTCGCACCGTCATTATGGTTTCGCGCGAAGGGCACTGTCTCACGGACCTGCTCTATCGGCAGCGCTCTCAAGGTCTGCCTATCGAAGTGGTTGCAGTTGTCGGTAACCACCCTGACCTCGCGCCGGTCGCACAGTTCTACGGCGTCCCCTTCCTCAGCATTCCGGTCACCAAGGATTCAAAGGCGCGCGCCGAAGCAGAACTTCTTGACCTCATCAAGTCCGAGCAGGTTGAATTGGTCGTCCTGGCCCGCTATATGCAGATCCTGTCTGATTCGGTATGCCGTGAAATGGCCGGACGCGTCATCAATATTCACCACTCATTCCTGCCTTCGTTCAAAGGCGCGCGCCCATACGCCCAGGCTCACGAACGCGGCGTCAAACTCATCGGCGCAACCGCGCACTACGTTACAGCCGACCTGGACGAAGGGCCGATCATCGAGCAGGACGTCACGCGAGTCACGCACGCCGATTCCACCCGCGACATGGTGGAGCTGGGGCAGGATGTTGAACGCCGAGTCCTCGCGCAGGCAGTGCGTTGGCATGCTGAACGCCGTGTTCTGATGAACGGCAACCGAACCGTCGTATTCTCCCGCTAGTGTCCGCACTGGCGGTTTCCGCAGCGGAACACAGTTGATAAGATGAATCTGTCGCAACTGGCGAACAGGTGGGATGACCACCGGGGAGCGAAATAGGGTTGTCGCGGTCGCCCGCCTGGGCCACGCAACCGAGCGAGGAACGGCTGGGGCCGCCCTCGCCACTAATGAAAGCCAGACAAGCGAATTGAAAACTGGAGCAGCAATGAGTGATTCTCTCAACTCCCATACGTTGGCCGAACTCGATCCTGACATCGCAAAAGTGCTGGATGATGAGCTGAACCGTCAACGCGCCACCCTTGAAATGATCGCGTCGGAAAACTTTGTCCCGCGTGCCGTTCTGCAGGCTCAGGGATCAGTTCTGACCAACAAGTACGCCGAAGGATACCCGGGACGCCGCTACTACGGCGGGTGCGAGGCAGTGGACGTTGCTGAAAGCCTCGCAATTGAACGCGCCAAGAAAGTCTTCGGTGCCGATTTCGTCAACGTGCAGCCACACTCAGGCGCGCAGGCCAATGCCGCCGCGCTCATGGCGATGGCAAAACCGGGGGACACGATTTTGGGTCTGTCCTTGGCTCACGGCGGCCACCTGACACACGGAATGCGCATCAACTTTTCCGGCAAGATGTACCACGCCACCGCATACGAAGTTGACCGCACAACAATGCGTATCGAGCCTGATCAGGTGCGTGAAGTGGCGCTGCGTGAGCGTCCCCGTGTGATCATTGCCGGCTGGTCGGCCTACCCTCGTCACCTTGACTTTGCTGCTTTCCGCAGCATTGCCGACGAGGTTGGCGCTGCGCTGTGGGTTGACATGGCGCACTTTGCCGGCCTCGTTGCAGCCGGACTGCACCCAAGCCCACTGCCCCACGCCGACGTGGTGACCACGACGGTCCACAAGACACTGGGGGGTCCCCGCTCCGGCATGATCTTGTCCGCGCGCGGCGAGCAGTGGGGCAAGAAGCTGAATTCTGCTGTGTTCCCAGGTCAGCAGGGTGGCCCGCTGATGCATGTGGTGGCTGCCAAGGCCGTAGCAATGAAAGTGGCTCAGACCCCGGAGTTCAAGGACCGCCAGGTCAGAACTCTTGCTGGCGCGCAGAAACTTGCAGAGCGTCTGGGACGCGACGATGCGAAGAAGGTCGGCATCAAGCTGGTCACCGGCGGCACCGATGTGCACCTGGTGCTCGTTGACCTCGTTGATTCAACTCTTGACGGCAAGCAGGCTGAGGATCTGCTGCACGAAGTCGGCATCACGGTCAATCGCAATGCTGTGCCGTTTGACCCGCGCCCACCGGCAGTCACATCCGGTCTGCGTATCGGAACGCCGGCGCTGGCTACGCGCGGTTTTGGTGATGAGGAGTTCACCGAAGTTGCCGACATCATCGCGACCGCACTGGTTCAGGCGGCCTCCAAGGAGACAGTGGATATGGAGGGTCTGCAGGCGCGCGTGCGTGCACTGACTGATGCCTTCCCGTTGTACGACGGGCTGCAGCAGTGAGAGCGCCGTGGGAAGGTGCCGCACAGGTACTGGATGGGAAAGCCACCGCTGCTGCTATAAAGGGCGAGCTTGCTGAGCGCATCTCACGTCTGCGTGAAGCCGGTGTTCATGCAGGACTGGGAACAATCCTGGTGGGTGAAGATCCCGGGTCAGTGACCTATGTTGCCGGCAAACACCGTGACTGTGCGGAGGTTGGCCTCGAGTCGATTCGCATTGACTTGCCCGAGTCGGCCTCTCAGGCTGATATCGAGCAGGCTGTCGACCAGCTCAACGCTGATCCTGCCTGCACGGGTTTCATTGTGCAGCTTCCGCTACCCGTCGGGGTCGATTCCCAGGCCGTGTTGGAGCACATCGATCCGGATAAGGACGCTGACGGCCTGCATCCGATGAACCTGGGCCGCTTGGTGCTGCGCGCAAAAGGTGACATCACCTCGCCCCTTCCGTGTACGCCGCGCGCCGTCATTGAGCTGTTGGAGCGCTACGGCGTGGAGCTCAATGGCGCGAATGTATGCGTGGTTGGCAGGGGAGTGACCGTCGGCCGTTCGATTGGATTGCTGCTGACCCGTAAGAACATCAACGCGACCGTGACGCTGTGCCATACGGGCACGCGCAACCTCGCTGAACAGGTGCGCAATGCTGACGTGATTGTGGCTGCGGCTGGCTCGCCGGGACTGATCACCGCTGACATGGTGCGTGAAGGCGCGGCGGTGCTCGATGTTGGCGTTTCTCGCGTGACGGAAGCTGATGGCCGGGCGCGGCTGCATGGAGATGTGGCCGACGGAGTTGATCGTGTTGCGGCATGGCTGTCACCGAATCCCGGTGGCGTCGGGCCGATGACGCGTGCCCTCCTGTTGGCGAACGTGGTTGAAATGGCTGAGCGACAGGCGGGTTTCTCCGCTCAGGTGTAGATGCGCAGGTGTGAGCTTAGTGCCTTAACTGTTCATGTTCGCGGTGCTGTGGGCTTTCCAACTGGAACGTGGAATGCGTGATCGTGACGGGGAAGTGGTCCTGTACGCAGCTGGCGAGTGTGTGCAAAATGTCGGATCGCTCGTGCTCGTTCAACTCGGGTTGGACGGTGACGTGAGCCGTCAGGGCTATCACTCCTGTCGCAATGGTCGAGGCATGCAGGTCATGCACGTCTTCGACTCCTTGAACATGGAGCATATGCTCACGCACCGTTGCCAGTTCCAGGCCGGGTGGTGTTTCCTCCATCAGGATCGCCACCGAGCGGCGTAAAAGCGTGATCGCCCTCGGAGCCATCATGCACGCGATGAGCAGTGAGGCAAGGGCATCCGCTTGGAGCCATCCGCTGAAATGGGCGACGACCGCACCGATGATGACCGCGACCGACCCTAACGCGTCGGTGGCAACCTCGAGGAACGCTGCGCGCATGTTCAACGAGGAACTGCGGCCCCCCATCAGCACGAGTAGGGAAGCGACGTTTGCAGCCAGGCCGAGGATACCGACGATCAGCATGATGCGGGTGTCGAGTTGCTCGGGGTTCATGAAGCGGCCGATGGCTTCATATGCGATCATCACGCAGATCGCGGCGAGCATACCTGCCTGCAGTGCCGCTGCGACAACTTCGGATCGTGCGAGACCCCATGTGAATCTGTCGGTGCGCGGGCGCAGCGAAAGGTGAGCCGCGATCAGCGCAATCACCAGCCCGGTGGAGTCCACCGCCATGTGGCCGGCATCTGCAAAAAGTGCGAGTGATCCTGAAAGTGCGCCGCCGATTGTCTCGACGAGGAGGACAGTTGCCGTAATGGACAAGGCTGCAATCAGACGCCCTCGGGAACTGGCAGCATGCGAGTGCGAATGTGAATGCGAGTGGTCGCTTGCAAGCGACTTCTCGGCGGATGTGGGCCTGCTGTGGGGTGATGATTGCTCCGACTCCTCGCAGCAATCGCGATGCTCGACATCGGGCGACATGGCGTCCTTTCGCTAGGTGACAACGAAAATCAATACCCCAAGGGGGTATCCTTGGTTGGCTATAGAGTAGCCATTTCTCGCTGCCTTGCCAAGTCCGTGATGTCGAGTGGTCGCTTGCAAGCGACCACTCGGTGAAGTTTCGGGCACAATAGAGGCATGCTGAACGTCACGACTGTCAACCTCAACGGGATCCGCGCTGCCGCTAAACGAGGACTGAACGACTGGTTGAATCGCCAGCACCCCGACGTCCTCCTGATGCAGGAGGTGCGCGCGCCGGAAGAAGTGACGCGTGAGATTCTGGGGCCGCAGTGGCATGTCGTGGCCGTGCCATCGCGGGCGAAAGGGCGTGCGGGCGTAGCAGTCGCTGTCCCGATTGAGAACGAGGCGCTGATCGGAGACGTGCGGACAACGCTGGACGACCAGGAAAGTGATGTGGATTCGGGTCGCTGGCTGGAAGTAGACCTTGAATTTGCCACTCCACTGACGCTTGTGTCGGCGTATTTCCATTCGGGCGAGAAGGATACACCGAAGCAGGATGCCAAGATGGCGCACCTGCCGAGGGTGTCAGCGCGCATGAGCGAACTGTTGAAAGCTGCGAATTCGGCGAAGGGGCGTCAAGCTCTCGTTGCGGGAGATTTCAACATCGTTCGCTCCGAATTGGACATCAAGAACTGGAAGCCGAACCACAACAAGCGTGCCGGAGTGCTCGACGAGGAAATTGCCTTTGTGTCGTCATGGGCCGAGGGTGGCTGGTGCGACACCGTCCGCGAGCTTGCGGGGGATGTCCAAGGCCCATACACGTGGTGGTCGTGGCGAGGCAAAGCATTCGATAATGACGCCGGGTGGCGCATTGATTATCAGTTCGTGACGGCGGATCTGGCGCAAAAGGCACGGTCCTTTTCGATTGATCGCGCCGCCTCTTACGATGCGCGCATGTCAGACCATGCCGCTTTGACCGTGTCGTATGAGTTCGATTAATTGCAATCACACCCGTTGAAGAACAGCAGTGTGTGCGAGCCAGATCTCCTGAAAAAATAGGCTCTTTCCGATCTGACGACGCTCGCCAGTCTTCTACCTCATGACCCTGGATCGCCCGCACGATTGTGCTGAGTTTCAAACGTTCACGTGTGGTGCGTTGCTAGTTTTGCTGAATAGTGTTGCGTTGCTTGTGCTGTTCGTTTGCGACTGTTCTTCCTGTTTAGTGTCCGTGGTTTTTTTCGGCGTGGTCGGTGAGGACTTGGTGGGGTTTTGTTAACAGGAATGGGGCGCTGGTTTCTCTTGTGCTTGTA
>NZ_JASODH010000013.1:0-22806 GCF_030212035.1 Pauljensenia sp. UMB10120
ACATTCCCCTAGATTTAAGCCCTCGTAGTGCACATTCCCCTAGATTTAAGCCCTCGTAGTGCACATTCCCCTAGATTAACCGCGCTCCCCGACGCCCGCGATCACACTCACCCTCTCTGACCTGCAGGTTTGCAAATCGTCTCATGAGAACTCCGTTCTTTTCTAGGGGTATGTGCACGCAGGGCGCTTAGATCTAGGGGTATGTGCACGCAGGGCGCTTAGATCTAGGGGATTGTGCACGCGGGCCTCTTAAATCTAGGGGTATGTGCGCGCGGTGCCTTGAGATGTTGGCGGTCGTTCGCGCAGTGCGTTGAGATTCATGGGGGCGCGTGCGCGAGCCTCGAAAATCTGGGTGCTCGTGCAGGCACAGTCGCTTAGGCGAGGCCTTCGTGCGAGCCGACCCGGCATGATCTATTACGTGTTCGTCCACACTCATACATAGAAAGGGGCGGGTGTGCGGACGCTTCTGCGCCCGCACACCCGCCCGGCTGGAACCGTGAAGGTGGAATCCTCTTACGCTCCGACGATCTCCTCCGCGCTGGCACATTCCATGTCGAATGCCTCGGCAACGCCGGGGAAGGTGATCTTCCCGTCGAAGGTGTTCAGACCCTGACGCAGCGCCACATCATCGGCCAGAGCCTTCTTCCATCCCTTGTCCGCAATCGCATGGATATAGGGCAAGGTGGCGTTGGTCAGTGCCTGCGTCGAAGACACCGGGACAGTGCCCGGCATGTTCGTCACACAGTAGAACGTGGTGTCGTGCACCCTGAAGGTGGGCTCCTCATGAGTGGTGGGGTGTGAATCCTCGAAACAGCCACCCTGGTCAATGGCGATATCAACCAGAACAGATCCCGGCTGCATTGATGCAACCATCTCATTGGTCACTAGCTTGGGAGCTTTCGAACCTGGGATCAGAACCGAGCCGACCACCACGTCGGACTTCTTGATCAGGCGCGAAATTTCCAGCGGCGTGGAATAACGCGTGCACACGCGCCCTTCCCAGTGGTTCGTGATCCGGCGCAGCTTGTCGATATTGTTGTCGACAACCGTGACATCCGCGCCCAGTCCCACTGCGCCCGCAGCGGCGTTGATTCCGGCGGTGCCGCCACCGATGACCAGTACGTGTGCATCTTCCACGCCGGTCACTCCGCCCATCAGGACGCCTTTGCCCCCATGCGGCTTCTGAAGGAAATACGAGCCGACCTGGGGCGCCAACCGCCCAGCGATCTCTGACATCGGAATCAGCAGCGGCAAACGGCCGTCAGGCAAACGCACCGTCTCGTACGCAATGCCAACCGCTTTAGCTCCCAGCAGCGCATCCGTGCCGGGCTTGTCCGCAGCCAGGTGTAGGTAGGTGAAAACGATCTGGCCTTCACGGATATGACCGTACTCAGATTCGATCGGTTCTTTGACTTTCACGATCATGTCGGACTGTGCCCACACCTCGTCGGCACCGTCAACGATGGTGGCGCCCACCGCGGCATAATCCTCATCGGAAATTGCAGATCCGACACCCGCGCCCGCCTGAACCAGGACTTCGTGGCCGCCGTGCACAAGTGCAGAGACGCCACTCGGGGTCATTGAAACTCGGAACTCGTTGTTCTTCGCTTCGGTTGGAATTCCTACGCGCATTGAAACCTCCCTTGTGTGTTAACCCAGTATCTTTTTGAGGAATGAGAAGGACTTGGAATCATAGGGGTGGTGCCGCACCGGAATGTCGAAGCACCAGCTCTTATGCAGCACCGTTCGCTCGTGGCTCAGGGTTTTGAAGCCCGAGGCCCCGTGGTAGTTGCCCATGCCGGAGTTCCCGACTCCGCCAAAGGGCGCTTTTGTTGAGGACATGTGCAGCAACGTGTCATTGATGCACACGCCGCCGCTGGATATCGCCTCGACAACGCGCTGAGCAAAGCGCTTCTTCCTGGTGAAGATATACAGCGCCAAAGGCTTGTCGCGATCCTGGTAGTCCGTCAGCACGTCCTCAATATCCGTGAACTCCTTGATCGGCAAGATGGGACCGAAGATTTCTTCCTGCATGACGGGGCTGTCCCATTCGGGGTCGTCGACCAACACCGGGATGATCTGCTGCGTATCCTCCAGCGTCACATCGGCCGGCTTGGCGTCGCGCGACTTCGACGTGATCAGGCGCTGCCCTTCCAGCAATCCGGACAGACGCTTGAAATGCTTGGGGTGAATCACCTTGGCGAAGGAGTTGCGACGATACTCCTCGGTCGGCAGTGCGCTGTCGATCCCCCGCCTCAGCGCCTCGATCAGTTGGTCCTTGACGTCGCGGTGAACATACACGAAATCGACGCCCACACAGGTCTGCCCGCCGTTGGTCAGCTTGCCGAACAGGATTCGCTTCGCTGTCTTTTCGATGTCAGCGGTCTTGTCGACAAAGCACGGGGACTTGCCGCCCAGCTCCAGGACGACGGGCGTGAGGTGCTCCGCCGCGGCGCGCATCACCACTTTGCCGACGTTCGGGGAGCCGGTGAAGAAAATAAAGTCGAATTTTTCATCCAGCAGTGCCGAGTTCTCCTTGCGCCCACCTTCGATGACGCTCACGTAGCCGTCCTCGAAAATCTCCTTGCACATCTGCCGGATGAGGCGGGATGTGGCCGGCGAGTAGGCGGACGGTTTGATGACCACGGTATTGCCCGCTGCGATCGCCGCGGCGAGGGGACACATTGTCAGCTGGAAGGGGTAGTTCCACGGACTCATCACCAGTGCCACGCCAAATGGTTCATACGTCACGGACAGCACGCCGGGCATCTGCGAAAGCGCGGGAATCTTGTAGTGCGGCGCTGCCATGCATGACAGGTGCCGGCGCATGAACTTGATTTCGTCCAGGACCAGCGAAATTTCCGTCATGAAGCTTTCGGTGTCCGACTTGTTCAGGTCAGCGTGCAGCGCATCCAGAATGTCGCGTTCGTGGGCGCGTACTGATTTTTCAAATGCGGCCAGCGTGCGTTTGCGGTAGCTGAGGTCACGGGTTTTCCCAGTGAAGAAGAACTCCCGTGAGCGCGTGACTGCCTCGCGGATTTCCTCTTGTTTTGTGCGTGTCATATCCATCCTCTGGTACTCATCATTGAATGACACTCATCAGTGAGCGACTACTCACATGCTACTAGCGAGGAACGCACGGCGCTGGGTCTTCCAGATAATTTCTTCAAGATTGTTCCGATCTGCTCCATCAGCGTCCCTACTCCCTTTCTTGCCTATAGCTCCGACCAGTTTCCAAGAAGGAAAAACTATGTTTTCAAGATATGCACGGAGGAATAAAGCAGGTGAGGAGCGCAAGTATCCAGCAGGCGTTGCCTCGCACTCACAGGCAGGCTTGTTAGAGTACATTGCATGTGGCTGACGGTGCTCTTTATGATTGGAATCACGGCCGAGGCCATGACAGGCGCCCTGTCAGCGGCCCGCGAGCGCATGGACCTGTTCGGCGTGATGATGGTGGCCGCGGTGACCGCCATTGGCGGTGGCTCCATTCGTGACGTTTTGCTGGGACACTACCCACTCACCTGGGTGAAGAACCCCCACTACGTGGTCATTGTCGTGTGCGCCGCAGTGATTTCGGTTCTGATTCCCTCATTGATGAAGCATTTCCGCAAGCTGTTCCTTGGTCTCGACGCACTTGGGCTGGCGGTGTTCTCCATTTTCGGCACACGCATCGGCTGGGACGTCGGCATCCAGCAAGGCCCCGCCCAGGCGTTCATCCTCGCCTGCGTCGCCTCAGTGATTACCGGCGTGATGGGCGGTGTGCTGCGAGACCTCCTGTGCGACCGTATCCCCCTGGTGTTCCTGAAAGAGCTGTACGCCGCGGTGTCATTCCTCGCCACCTGCACGTACGTCACACTTTCCGAACTGGGCGTGCACGATGACTGGGCCGTGACCATCACGCTGATCGTCACCTTCGTCTTCCGCATTCTCGCGATTCGCTTCAGCTGGCACCTGCCTGTCTTCGACTATCAGGAACAGCACTACGAGCGCAGTCAGTCGGTGCGTCCCCGCCTGTTCATCCACCGCCTCAAGCAGTGGAGGCCAAGGCGTCCTCGTCAATTCATCAGGAAGAACTCGAAGCCTGTGCGACCAGATTCCACCGCCCCCACCATCGACGAGGGTGACTAGTGGACCGCCTACTTACCCAGTTTGCTGCGCGGCACGACCGGGCGAATTTCGAGGTTCTCCACCATTGCTTCCTCACTCGCGTCCACTGCCATGCGCACCGCGGCGGCAACTGACTGCGGGCGCAGGTGATCGCTGGGGCGGTAGGAGCGGCCGGCGCGCTGCTGAATGTCCACCTGCATATCTGTGTCAACACGACCCGGATGCACGGAAGTGACGCGAATCGTGCCGCGCTCCTGCTCACGCAACGCGTCAGTGAAGGCACGCAGGGCGAACTTGGAGGCTGAGTACACCGCGTTGTCAGCGCCCACGCGATAACCGGCTCCGGAGTTAATCGCAACGAC
Organism: Pauljensenia sp. UMB10120; assembly: GCF_030212035.1. Taxonomy (NCBI): domain Bacteria; kingdom Bacillati; phylum Actinomycetota; class Actinomycetes; order Actinomycetales; family Actinomycetaceae; genus Pauljensenia; species Pauljensenia sp. UMB10120. Next base: position 4,470 of record NZ_JASODH010000013.1, read on the forward strand.
CTGGCCACCGGCAGCGCGCAAAGCCGGCAGCAGCAGGCGTGTCAGCTCGGCCACGGCAACCACGTTCAGGCGCAGGACTCGGAGCCACTCGTCAGGCATGGTTTCGGCGATTGTACTTGAAGGCGCCATTGTTCCGGCACTGTGCACCAGTATGTCGAGGCGCTCCAGGTGCAGGTCTTCGACGGCTTGGTGCATCTGTTCGAAATCACTGAGGTCTGCGACAAATGGACGGACCGTGGCTGCTGCGTCTCGGCTGGAGATGTCCGTATTACTGCCAGTGGCAGCTGCCTGGCGTGCTGCGATGAACCTGTCGCAGGCGGCCGCCACTGATTCGTCCGAACTGCCACCAACGATGATGGTGTGTGTGCGGGACAGTTCCTGGGCAATGGCTGCACCTATACCGCGCGTTGCGCCGGTGATCAGGGCAATGGGTCGATCTGTCGAAAGCTCGTGCGTAATCGTCATGGGGTCAGCTTATCGATTCGGGCAATGCCTGTTCACCCCCTTCGATACACTGGACGCACGACACTCCTGTGTCGACTTGGCAATGATCGAGCACCAACAAGACGATCCTTTCATGCGAGGAGGCCCCCATGAAACTTGCATCCGGCATCATGCGCACCATCACCGGCGCTTACATTCTGAACTCAGGTATCGGCAAACTGCATCTGGATGCCGAGGCCGCTGCCGGACTGCAGGAAATGGCCGCCACAGGCATTCCCCAGCTCGGTGAACTTGACCCGGAGGTATTCGGCAAGTTCATCTGCGCATCGGAAATCGGAATTGGCGCATCGCTTCTGACACCGTTTATTCCTCGCAAACTCGCCGGATTGGCGCTGACAGCATTCGCCTCGGGCATGCTCACCATGTACTTCCGCAACCCTGCGATGACCGAAGCAGACGGAATCCGCCCCTCGCAAGAAGGCCTGATGCTCTCAAAGGACGTCTTCATGCTGGCGATCGGTTTGGCTCTGATCACCATGAAGAAAGACAAGAAAGCGCAGTAAATGCCTCGTGATCAGTTCCCGCTGGCCGGCCGAGTCATCGTCATCACGGGAGTGAGCCGGCGGGCAGGGATCGGATACGCTATTGCCCGGCGCGCCGCCGAATGGGGCGCTGACGTGGTATGCCACCACTTCAGCACCCATGACGACAAGCAGCCGTGGGGCAGCGATGACATTGCAGCCGTGTGCGCCGGCATCCGATCCCACCTTCGGTCCGGCGCCCGCATGATCGACGTCGGTGGTGATTTAACTGACGAGGGAGCCCCCGCGGCACTGATCGATACAGCGCGCAGCGAATATGGCCGCGTTGATGCTGTTGTGTGCAACCAGGCGCTGTCTGGCAATGACGGCGCGCTCAGTGACATCACAGCGGACGATCTTGATGCCCACTGGCGTGTCAATGCGCGCACGTCAATCCTGCTGGCGCAGGCCTTTGCGGCCGTTGCCGGCGACCAGGGGTCGATCGTGTTCATGACATCCGGGCAGGCGATGGGGCCGATGCGCGGCGAAGTTGCCTACGCCGCCTCAAAAGCAGCAATCGCAGGCATCACGCTGACACTGTCAGATGAGCTTGCGGCCAGGAACATCCGCGTCAACACTGTCAATCCTGGCCCTGTTGACACCGGCTACATGACGGACGAGGTGCGCCAGCATGTGCTCGAGCAGTTCCCCGGTGGCCGGATGGCCACCCCTGATGATCCGGCACGGCTGGTTGTGTGGCTCCTCAGTGATGAGTCTCAGTGGGTCACGGGTCAGGTGATCAACACTGAAGGCGGGTTCTCACGCTGGAAGTAGCGCCACGCTCACCGCTGCCAGGCACAAGTGTGCACACCACCAGGAAGCACGGTGGCGAAAACAGGGCACGAGAGTGTCCGCACCCACCCCATGACATTTGTGATAGATAGATCGTGACAATCGCTCTATCCACATGCGGGTAATCATTTGTACTGTGAAGACATGAACACAGATGAGATTGCCACCACACGTGGCTCCACAGTGCGATCCGAAAACGCTCACACAGCACAGACGTCATCGCAGGCATCATCGGCGGCGCCTACACGCGCACCACAATCCGCTCCACCAGCAATCGACCTCGTCGACATTCACCGCTCGTTCGGTCAAGTCCACGCAGTCGACGGTGTCACCCTGTGCGTTGAACAAGGTGAACTCGTCGCACTGCTGGGACGCAACGGCGCGGGCAAGACCACACTCATTGACATCGCTCTGGGTCTGGGCCATCAGGATTCGGGCACAGCCAGGCTTTTCGCCATGGCTCCTCATGACGCAATCAAGCGCGGCCTGATCGGAGTCATTCAGCAAACTGGCGGACTGCCGCCCGAACCGTCCGTTCGTGAAACAGTGTCAACACTGGCCAGCGCATACGTCGATCCCGCACCTGTGGATGAGGTGCTGGAGCTGGCCGGAATCACCAACCTGGCAACGCGCAGAATCGGCAAGTGTTCAGGTGGCGAACAGCAGCGCGTACGCCTGGCGATCGCCCTGCTTTCACGTCCGCGCCTTCTCATCATGGATGAGCCGACCGCCGGAATGGACGTGGATTCACGGATGCAGTTCTGGCAGACGATGGAGAAACTGACAACAGGCGGCTTGACCGTCGTGTTCGCAACTCACTATCTGTCAGAAGTTGAAGCAGTTGCTCACCGCATCATCATCATGAATCGCGGTCACGTTGTCACAGATGAAAGCTCCCGAACTCTGCTGAACACGGAGCGTGCCCATATTCGCGCAACCGTCTCAGAAGAGCATAGGGACGCCCTCGTCAATGAGATCACTGCGCTGCCCGGGGCCGACAAGTGGACCTACAAATTCGACGACGGGCAAATCGCGATCGACGGAGAAAAGCTTGAACCGGCTGCTCTTGCGGTGCTGAACACCGCAGGCATCAAGGATTTCCAAATGAAACGAACCAGCCTGGATGAAATGTTCACCCGCCTGACCGGCGCGAACACGGAGGAGTCAGATTCATGAGCACGCACGCCGCAACGACACATACCCTGACGAAACAAGACCTGACAGACCGACCTGTTCCCCCGCCGCTCAAAGGACTGGGTGCACAGTTCATGATGGCGTTGCGTGATAACACGCTGCGCAACCCGTGGTTCATCGGCGGTTCCATCGGCATCCCCGTTCTGATGTATTTCCTGTTCGCAGTTGGCAAGGAATACTCAGATACCAGCGTGGGGCACGCGAACGTTCAGGCAGCCATTCTGGCCGGTCTGACATGCTACGGAGCGCTCATATCGGCTGCGAGCGCAACATGCAACACCGCGCTGCAACGTCGAACCGGATGGTGGCGCACACTGGCACTGACTCCAATGAGCCTGTCAACATACCTGTGGGCTCAGATCTGTGCGGCAATCCTGGTCGGCGCTCTGGCTGCACTGGTGACCTATGGTGTAGGGGCACTCACCGGCGCTGAAATGTCAGGAATTACCTGGGTTGTGACGTTCGCGTTGATTGTCGTGTGCAGTTTTCCCCTGGCGGCATTCGGATTCGCGGTTGGCCAGCTTGTCGGTGAGAACGCCGCGAACTTCATCGTCTCAATGACGGTGCTGGTCAGTGCATTCCTGTCCGGCATGTTCATACCGATGGAGCAGATGGGCTCATTGGTCCAGAAAGTCGCGAAGTACACACCAATGTATGGGATCATCAATCTTGTTCGGGCACCGCAGCTTGGCTGGGATACCGCGTTCGAATGGAGCTGGGTCATCAATATCGCGGTCTGGTCGCTCGCAATGTTGGCCGCAGCTGTCTGGACGTTTACTCGCTCGAGCCGTACTGAAAGGAACTGACAGCGATGAGCTGGAGCTGGCTGTGGCACTCACCGGCGGCTTCAAGTTCGCTGCACGAGCGCCTCAGCTCGTTGCCGTGGGCACTGCCGTACCTGATCTTCATGATCATCGGCATCATCCTGGGAGTGCGCAGCAGCCCGGAGCAGGCTGTGCCCATGTTCGCCTGGCTCACCGTGTTCATCCTGGTGTACGTTTCCACGTGGATCCGTTCCGACTCTGCCCCCGTTTCACGGTCAACGGACCCGTGGGTGGTGGCGACGATCGTCGTCATGAGCGTCCTGCTCGCAGGTATGATGCCGTTTTCGGATGCGGTGTCGGTGTTCTTTTTTCTGCCGTACATCAGCGCGGTGATTGTGCTGCAGCTTCCGCGCCACCTGTACACGCGGTGGGCGTGCGCGCTGCTGATCGGCTCAGTCCTGCTCGCAGTGCTTTTGGTGATTCTGCGTCTGGCCAACATCAATGAGGCGTCCTTTGGGCTGGCGATCCTGCTGTGCACGATTTTCATGACGTTCATGGCTCGTCGCGCCATCGACAATGACCGAGAAGACAGGATCCGTCAGGCCGAGCGCGTCCAGACCTCCCAGTCAGAAGAACGCAGCCGCATCAGCGCGGATCTGCATGACGTCCTCGGGCAGACCCTGACCGCCATCAACGTCAACGCGCAGGTCGTCGCCCGGTTCGCCCAGTTGGGCAAGATGGACGAGGGCGTCCCCTACCTTGAACAGCTCCAGGAATTATCACATGACGCCCTGGCGCAGATGAGACAGGTTGTTGCCGCCACGCGTGAAGCGGATCTGGATCAGGAGCTGGCGCAGGCCGCGCACCTGGCGGACGCTGCGGGCATCGTGCTGACGCTGAGCGATGAGGGGCATCCACCTGAGGGCAAAACCAGTCAGGTTGCCGCTCACCTGGTCCGTGAATCGATGGCGAATGTCGTCCACCATTCCGGTGCTGACCGGGTATGGGTGGAGCTCAGTCCGGTTCGCGTGAGCGTACATGACAACGGTCGGGGCAGCAGGCCGGCTGCCGCGGGTCGAAGCCGGGCCGCTGCCGGCCAGAAAACCATTGCGGACAGTCAGCAGAGCGCTCACGCGGGACAGCGCATGTCCACCGGTTTGGAGTCGCTGGAAAAACGTGCCGAAGGTGTGGGCACCGTGACCTGGGGGCCTGCTGACGGGGGCGGATGGCACGTGACGTTCACGGTAGATCCGGTCGATGGGGCGGATTCTCCTGCCCTGTCAATGGTGGGCGACACTATTCGTCCCGTCAGTGAAGGAGCACTCTCATGAGGGTCGCAGTTGTCGATGATCAGGGAGTTGTCCGCGCCGGTATCGCCGCGCTGATCGGTTTGGAGCCTGACATTGAGGTGGTCGCTCAGGCTTCGAACGGCAGCGAAGCGGTTGACCTTGCCGAGACCATGGGCGCAGAGATTGACGTGATGCTGCTGGATGTGGAGATGCCCGGTATCGATGGTTTGCAGGCGCTGCCGCGCGTGCGCGAGGTGAGCCCTCATACACGCGTGCTGATGCTGACAACGTTTGACCGTCCGGGGTGGGTGGCGCGTGCCCTGTCGCTGGGGGCGGCCGGCTTCGTGTTGAAGGACCAGCCGGCGGAGGCTCTGGCCGCGTCGATCCGCGCGGTCAACGACGGTAAGCAGGTTGTTGATCAGGAGCTTGCCGCGCGCACACTGGGCCTGGGGATCAATCCGCTCACCCCGCGTGAGATCGATGTGCTGCGTGCGGCCGAGGGCGGCGGCACCACTGCTGATGTGGCGCGTGAAGTCGGTCTGTCTCAAGGCACCGTCCGTAACCATGTCACCAGTGCCATGGCGAAAACCGGTGGCTCATCCCGCATGGATGCCGCGCGCCGCGCCCGCGACAACGGCTGGCTGTAGGGACTGCCCGCGGGGCTTGCGTAGGGGCCCGAGGGGCCCTGCCTCTGGTTCAGGCGTCGTGCTGACCGCTGCTGATCGGCACGATGAGCGTTTCCTATCGCCAGGGCTCGCAGGTGATCTGGGTTCCGGTCTCCATATCCAGACTGCCGCCATCCTGGCCCTGTGCTACGTCGACCGGCACTTCACCACCTGCGATGCCCAGTGTCATATCAACCGTGTCAGATTCCTCCGTCCCCGCTCCGCGCCAGGATAGTTGCATCGCGGCGCTTGCACCTGCAGGAATATCCACTCCCCGGTCAAATTCGGCCGCCGAGGCGCGGGGCGAGGCAACAGTGCTCACCGCTAGGTCTGCTCCACTCATCGTGATCTGCAGGTCGGGCACACCGCTCACAGAGCACGCGGTGTCGCCATTGTTAATCACTGTCAGTATCGCGCCTCGAGCACCCAGCGCTCCCTGCACCGGACCGAGCACGGCAGTAAGAGAGTCCGGGCTGCACAGTGGCTCCACCGCCGACATCGCTTCACCTCCAGACTCAGCGACCGCCCCAGACTCAGCGACCGCCCCAGATTCAGAGGCCACCGCAGCTCCAGACTCAGCTTCTTCCGGCGGCACCGAAGACGAAGCAGGTGGAGTCTGATCAATCGGGGTCGACCGGTCAGCCGGTGCAGGCAGAATCATCAGGGCGCTCACGCTGACAATCCCCGCCACCGTGCACACCACCGCCGCGCATCGGGCGATAGGACGCCACGCAGCGGTGGTCGGGTCACCCTCGTCGATGATGATTGCCGAGGATGGAGCACCGCCTTCATACTCGACGGCAGAGTTTTCGCGAATGCTCTCGTAGGCGGCGGCGCGAGCCAGCAGCATGGCGACAATCCCGATAACAGGAACCGCGAACAGGCCCGGCCCAGTGAAAAGCAGCGCGATTCCGGAGATGAAGACTGCGATGATCGCTGTGAGCGCGACGGCTCCGCCTGCAATCCAGGCGGGTCGGGTTGTGCGAGTCTGAATACTGGTCGTGAGGGCGAACACCAACGCGAGCAGCACGCCGGCCACGCCCGCAAATCCAAGTGCCGCGGCGTATCCACCGAAGGCCAGCGCCAGGCCACCGACTGCCAGGATCGGCGGCGCAACGACGCATAGTGCCACATCAACGACGAGGGAGACCCATTGACTGGCTGTCCGTGAACGCGTGGGGCTCTTGCGCGACTGATCCAACAGCTCAGCAGAGCCGCCAGAACGCGGCATCCCCGACCAGCTGCCTGTCAGTTGGCGCGCCAGCGCGACCCACAGCCCGATAACGGCAATGACGAGCAGCAGCATCGCGATGAGGTAGCCGTAGGGGAAGGGGTAGTCACGGCACTGCCCGGGGAAGTCATTGCAGTCGAACTGGAGTTCGGGACCGGGCATGCGGATGTCCTGTCCTGTGATGACGATCAGTGCGCTCAGTGCGAGGCCGAGGAGCGCTGCGGTGCCCAGCAGGTTGCGTCTGCGCCTGATGGGGCAGGCCCCTGTTGGTACGCGCCGCCGCCGTGTGCTCTTCACAGTGTCAGTGTGCCACACAGGCGGCACAGCCAACCGGATGTGCCTGTAAGAGATGACAGGCACATCCGGCAGGACATGCCACGCGGGCAGGACTGCAGCCTCAGTTCTGGATCTATTGCGAGTTCAGGGCGGCTGTGGGGGGTGTGCGTGCGGCGCGCACTGCCGGGTACAGGCCGGCGACAGCGCCAATCACCACGGTCACGGCCAGACCTGCGGCCACCACGTACAGCGGCATGACGAACAGCCATCCACTGACAGTGGCCACGACAGCAGTGATCAGTGTGCCGATGATGCAGCCGAGTGCTCCGCCGATACCGGCCAGCAGCAGTGCTTCAGACAGGAACTGGATACGGATGTGAGCGCGCGTTGCTCCCATGGCCCGACGCAAGCCGATTTCCTGGCGGCGCTCGAGGACTGAAATGATCATCGTGTTGGCAACGCCGATACCGCCGACCAGCAGAGCAATTGATCCGACGCCGGCCAGCAGCGTCGTGAATGCATGATCGGCAGCGGCTTTCGCACTGAGCGCTTCTGAAGGTCGCGACACTTTGATACCACCTGATGCCTGCGGTGAAATGGTCGGTGCCAGGAGGTCACGGATCCGGGCGACCTGGTCATCGGCGCTGCGCTCGTACACTGTGGTGGGATGGTCATCATGGCCGTACAGTCGTTGCGCCACTGTGCGACTGATCAGCGCCGCGGAGTCCAGTTCCGGTGCCAGTGGTACCGGTTTGAGGATACCGGCCACCGTGACGAGCTGGTTGCCCATCCAGATCTGTGTTCCGGGAGTGACAATGCCGAGGCGCTGGGCTGCACTCGCCCCCAAAACGGTTGTCGGATACTGCGCGAGCGCTTCGTTGAGCCACGTTCCATGCGCCACTTCGCCTGCCACCACGTCCAGCAGTGTCAGATCAGTGGAGACGGTCGCGATCCCACCTGTTTCTTCTGCAGGAATCAGCGAGCTGCGATAGACCTTGATGTCGGTCAGGGCAGCTGTGCTGGTTGCATCGGTAACACCCGGCAGGAGCGCCACTTTCGCTGCAGCGTCTGGTGGCAGTGTGGCAGCGGCTCCCGTCATGTCGCTTCCGGCAGTGACTGTCAGCAGATTTGTGCCGAGGGCGTCCAACTGTCGAGTCAGTTGAGCTCTGCTGGAGGTGGAAATTCCGATCACCGCCACCATTGCTGCGATCCCGATCGCGATGCCCAGTGCTGACAGGAAGGCACGCATCGGGCGTGAGCGCAGCCCCACTGTGCCGAGCCGCACCGCATCTGATGCCAGAAGCGTTGACGCGGCCGGCGCTGAACGAGTGTGATCAGATGTGTGAGTCATGGTGCTCCCTTCCAGCCACGCCGCCCGCCGGGCATTCAGTCGAACCGCCTGTCGCGCCGCCCGCCGCACCGTCGGCCGAGTCAGCCACGATCCGTCCGTCACGGATGGCGATTCTGCGCGGCAGGCGCGCAGCCAGGTCGTTGTCGTGTGTAATGACAACGATGGTTGTGCCCGCCTCATTCAAGTCGTGGAGAAGCTGGACGATTGAATCACCCGAGCGTGAATCCAGATTGCCTGTCGGCTCGTCTGCCAGCAGCAGCGGCGGTTCAGCGACAACGGCTCGTGCAATCGCCACACGCTGGCGTTCTCCACCTGACATCTGGTGGGGTCTGTGCTCCAGACGATGCCCCAGTCCGACGCGTTCCAGCGCTGCTCGTGCTCGCTCACGGCGCTGCGAGCGCGCTACGCCCAGGTACAGTAATCCGTCAGCCACATTGTCCAGTGCGCTCACTCCCGGTGAGAGATGGAACTGTTGAAAGACGAATCCGATCATGCGGGCGCGCACCGCTGACACACCTGCATCATCAAGTTCACTGACGTTGATTCCATCAATGAGGACCCGTCCCGACGTGGGAGTATCCAGTGTGCCGATCATGTTAAGCAACGTTGTTTTACCTGATCCGCTCGGTCCGACAATGGCCGTGAATTCGCCGCGATTAATCGTCATGCTCACACCCGCACATGCTTGGACGGGCGGGGAGCCGAACGAACGAGTCACGTCATCCAGTTGCACCAATGCGTCGGTCATCGTGATGGCACCACCACGTGCTGACCTTCGGCAAGGTCGTCTCCGGATACTTCCACGCGTCCGGCTGAAAACAGTCCCGTTTCAACAGGTATCTGTGAAAATGAGCCGTCCTCGCGTGCGATTTCCACGCCGAACTGTGTCGGTGTCAGGGCAAGCAGGGCGTTGACTGGAACGGTCAGCACGTTTTCGCGGGTTTGGGACGGTAGCGCAACTGTCACGGATGCTTCCTGGAGCGTTGATGTGGCTTCCGGGTCGGAGGGGGTCACGGTGATGGGAAGGATGCGTTCCTTGTTTCCCGCAGCCGGGCCTGCCTGGTTTGCCTGTGAGCCCTGCCCGTCGGCCTGGCTGTCCTGACCGTTTCCAGCGCCACGCTCAACCGGGGTGCCAACTGAGCTGATGGTGCCCGGCGTTGTTGACCCGTCGGGAAGCTGAATCGTCACCTCGCGGCCCTTTTCAGCCAGGTCCTGCTGTGCGAGCGAGACGTTCGCATCCACGACCTGTTGCATGGAGGACACGCTGAAAAGGCTGGTGTCCAGCGTGACTCGATCTCCCACACGGGTAGACAGTGTTCCGACGCGCAGGTCAGCTGGCGCAAAAATGATTCGTCCCAGCTGCAGGCGACCACTACGTGTCAGTCCGACTGCGTCCTGCCAGTTCTTGATCGCACTGATCGTCTGCGCATCGAAGCGCTCATCTGGCTCATCGGCAAAATAGCCCAGATCCTTGAGGGACTGTTCGAGCTGCTGAACATCCTGCCCGTTACTCATACCGTCTTCAAAGTCACGCCACGCAGGGGTGGCACCGCGCATGAGGTAGGCCGGGTCGTCACCTATCTGGTACAGCTGTGCACCGGCGCTGATTTGAGTGCCCGGTTCAGGCAGCTGTGTCACGATTCCGTCGAATCCGGCACGAAGCTGGTGCGAATCAGCGTAATGTAACGTGCCGGCAACATTCACACTGCCATGCAGATCCTCGCGCACAACGGGTTCGGTGGCAATTGCAGAGCCTGCCTGCCCCGTTGCACCGCTCTGACCCGATTGTGCGGCATTGGCCTGCCCGCCGTGCCTGAGCCAGATGGCACTTGCCACCACCAGCGCCACAACCAGGATTGCCGCAATGCCGAGGACGACAAGCGTGCGCCGCTTCGTCATAGCTTTCACTTGGTGTTCTCCGTCCCGGTGTTGGAGGCATTGGCCGCATCAGCCTTGTCGAAGCATTGAGAAATGGCTGCTGGCGGCACGTCATTGAGTCGGATTCCCTGGCCTCGCACTGGATCTTCCACGTGATAGCCGTCCTGGCGCAGGCATTGAGCGACACGCACAAGCCGATCGAATTCTTGGTCAGTCATTTCACTGTCCGCGCCTGCCGTTGGGCTGTCACCGACTTTTTCCCAGCAGCCCTGCACGGCGGTGTTCCACGCGTTCGCATCGACACCAAAATCTTCGCCCGGGCCGTAATTTTGAAGGTCGTCGGGCACATTCACACCGGCTTCGCGCATACAGGCAGCGAATTTGAGATTGTATTCTTCCACAGCTTTGGTCTCTGACTCTGATGCGCCAGCGCCCTTGCCCGCAGCGTTGCTGTCCGATCCGGCTGCGTCGCTTCCGACCGGCATATTGCTCGAACAGCCTGCAAGCGCGACCAGGCTCATCAGCGCAGCTCCAGTCACCGCGCGCGCCCTGAAAGCTTTCAGCACGCCTCCAACTGAGCTCTCTGCCGTCACGTTCGAAGCCCTACCATGTATGCGCAGTTGCATCGTCAATTTCCTCCACGTATTTGGTCCTGCAGTTTGCGCGAGGTACCCGGATCAGTACTCCACGCGTCTGAAGAGATTTAAACGCATCATGCGTTGCCGTAGCGTTGCGGTTTTTGTTTATGTTTTGCTAACACTGACATCGTTAAGATGTCGCCAGCGGAAGGGGCTCAACTGAGTCGCCCTCGTCAAGAGGAATGAATGAAAGGCACACCACTATGAAGGTTCTCATCGCCGAGGATGAAGAATATCTCGCACAGGCAATCGCTCAGGGGCTGAGGCGCGAAGCAATGGTTGTTGACGTGACTTTCGATGGCGATGACGCGCTGGAGATGGTGCGTAGTTCTTCCTACGACGCGATAGTTCTGGATCGTGATTTGCCGGGAACTCATGGTGACGAGGTGTGCAGGATTCTCGCGCACCACTACCCTGAGGTGCGCATCCTGATGCTCACTGCCGCCCGCACGCTCAACGCACGCGTCACGGGGTTCGAACTGGGAGCTGACGACTATCTGGTCAAACCGTTTGAGTTCCCGGAGCTGGTTGCCAGACTGCGAGCTCTCGGCCGCCGCTCTCAACCGGCACGAGAACCTGTCCTTGAATCGTGCGGAGTGCGTCTGGACCCGTTCCGTCGCGAAGTTTACCGCAATGGGCGCTTCGTCCGTCTGAGCCCCAAGGAATTCGCAGTTTTGGAATTGCTGATGGAGGCTGACGGCGGGGTCCTCAGCCAGGAAACGCTGCTGGAGCGCGCATGGGACGCGAACGCTGATCCCTTCACCAATTCGATTCGCGTCACTATTTCACATCTGCGTCAGCGGCTCGGATCCCCCTGGGTTATTCAAACCGTGCCGGGCGCAGGATATCGCTTTGGGGAGGCAGACAGATGACGAGGACACCGCGCGGGGAACGCCGCCTGACCCTGCGAATGCGCCTGACCTTGTCGTATGCGGGACTGGTGGGCGGTGTGGGCCTGGTGATGATTGGCCTGGTGTACGCCTATATGCGCCTGGTGCCGATGCGACTGAACACCACGTTCGCTCCTCCCGCGCCTGACGGGCAAAGCGCCAGTTTTGACCTGGTGATCCCAGTGGCCCGCTCCATGCTCAACACCATGCTGGTCACATCGCTTCTGGTTCTGACGATTCTGACGCTTCTTTCCGGCCTGGTCGGGTGGATCGTGGCGGGACGCGTGATGGCGCCGCTGGTTGACATGAAGAAAGCTGCAGCTCTGGCAACATCAGGCGATTACAGTTACCGCCTGAACCTGAAGGGACCGGATGATGAGGTGCGCGAGCTGGGCGTTATGTTCGACGCGATGCTTGATTCGGTCGATCAATCACTGCGCTCCCAGCAGCAGTTCGCGGCCAATGCGTCGCATGAGCTGCGTACTCCTCTTGCCACGACTCAGACAATGATTGATGTGACGCTGTCTGATCCGGATGCGACCACTCAGGAACTGCGGGACCTTCTGCGACGGGTACGCGAAACCAATCACGCCAACGCTCAGACTGTGGATGCGCTGCTGGATCTGTCGGCAGCTCAAGGCGGGATGCTGGCGCGCGAAGAGGTGGATCTAGCCGAAATTGTTCGCCAAGCCGTCCATGAAGTTGAATCTCTGGCGAAAGACCATGGTATAGCCATCCATACGAGCATCACTCCCGCTGCAGTTACTGGAGATCAGGTGCTGTTGCGCCAGGCAGTCTCGAACCTGCTGCGCAACGCCGTCACCTACAACCAGGCGGATGGATCTGTGAACGTCACCCTGCAGGTACACCATTCGCCTTATGCCAGTGCTTCCTGCGCAGTGCTGAACGTGACCAACACCGGTCCCCTCGTCGATGCTGATACCGTCAGCTCACTGTGTGAGCCTTTCGTGCGTGGATCCAGACGTACAGCCGGTACCACGCGCGGACATGGCCTGGGACTCGCAATCGTGCAGGCTGTCGCTCAAGCTCACCGCGGCAGAGTCACTATTTCCGCACTCGACGAGGGTGGTCTGAGCGTGACACTCACCGTTCCTGCAACAGCGCGCATTGCCAGCCGTTCAGTGGATGCGACACGGGCTACGCCCAGCACCACGTGAAGACGTCCGGCCCCAGACAGTGATCCCGGTCAGTATTGCCACCCCAGAGATATGGCGGGTAGCTCAACAAAGACCTGCGGCCTCGCGTGGAGGCCGCAGGATCGATCAGGCGAACAGGTAGGGGTTGATCATCTGCCACGCGAGCGGCGATGTCAGCCCTGCCAACTCCACTTCCGGTTCATCGGCCTTGGTGCCGTCCATCGCGTACAGGCACGTCGGAGTACTCAGGAAGAGCAGGGATCCAGCGGGCGCCATCTGCTCGTCGACCGCGGCGAAAATGTCGAACACATTCATCGCCCAGGTTCCCTCAAGACCGGCCTTGCCAAATCCTGTGTCGTCGTGATCTCGGCATTCACTGGCGATGACGCGTTGCAGCTGATCGACATCACCTTGGTGTGCCAGACGAATGACGTCGGAGGGCAGGTGAAGTGGGCCGTCGAAAACATTCATGTGCGGCCCGAAAACCAGCCAACGCAGAATCAGTGAGGGAACTTCTTCCGGGTCGGAGCGGAACAGGTTCATCGAGTCACCCTCGGGCACGATCCACGTGACGTCCGTTGAAGAAATCCACACGGTGAGGGTGATCCGTTTGACGTCTTCCGACGGTGCGATGCGGGTCAGTTGAATCATGTGGGAACGCTGGAACAGACCGGCGAAGAGGCGTTCGGCACCGTCCGTCAGGGATTCCTCATCGCTGATGAACCCCAGGTCGACCAGATTCTTCCAGCCGTCTGAATTCGTGTCAGCTTTGCCGTCCAGCAAATCGGTTAGGGCTTCCCAATCGGCCTCGTTGAGAATTGCAGCTGATTCTTCCGGGTTAAAACGGCTCATTGTGGGTTCCTCAAGCTATTCGACATTTCAACAAACGTGTCGTACATCGGGTCAAATTCGCGTGTCGCGCATGTCAGGGTGGCGGTCAGTCCGGCCTCGCCGTTCACCCACAGCCACTGGCACGACGACACGGACAGATCTTCCATCATGTAGACCCCCATGCGGGCTACACCATTGAGGTGTTCGTTTTCCCATGCTGCGTTTTCCAGCACCAGGAATCCGGGGATAGATTCGACGAGTTGACGCAACGTGCCGTCGTACCAGTCGATCGGATCGTCCGAGCCGGTCGCGGCTTTCGTCACGACGAGGCTGGGGCGGAACCCTGATGCAGCTTCAGGACCAAGTGCGATCAGCGGGAAGGTGCTCTCAACTTCCTGGAGCATCTGCTGAGTCGGGCCTTCTTCCGGCACTTGCTGGGTGAATTGCGCTTTTTCTTCAGTGCTGAGTTCTTCCCAGTCTGCGGGAAGAGTGACGAACTCAGCGTCACTGCTCGTTGGACTCATCAATATCCTCCATCGCTTCGGTGGTTATTGTCGGACTTAAATTCTTGATGTTCGGGCTGGGTCAGGCGGGTCGGATCACTGTGGGAAGTAGTCGGATCACTGTGGGAAGGCGGGACGATACCTTCAGCAAAATGGCGATCGGCCGGGTACGAGCCCGGATCGACCTGAGTCAGGGCTTGCTGCTGACGTTTTTCCAACCGCTTCTCCGGATACATCGCGTCAGGCAGACGGAAGGGGATCACTGATATCAGCGCGACAACCATACAGGCCATTGCAACGATGACGATGATACGCATTCCCTGTTTGCTCATCCCCAGTGTTCCAGCAGTAAATGCAACTCCGAAAAGCAGGAACGCCAGACCGATGGCAGGAGTGGTGAGTGCTTCGGAGTTTTTCCACCATCCGAAGATGTTCCCAACTGAGCGGGCGAGTTTTCCGAGCGTGGAGTCTGAAAACATCGCAAGAGCCCATTGAGCCAGGATGAGGCCCCCAAACAGGAATGCCAGTGTGATCATCCAGAAGGTATCACTACTCGAAAAATCATCCATCGATTTCCTCATCCTCAGCTACAGAGCCTGTACTGCCGTGGCCGGAGCAGCGGCGGGACAACGCAAGAAGTGGTTTCGCCGTCAGTCCGCAGCCACATCCAAATCTTCGGCTCTCGTCAGATTACCTTGAGGTCACTACGCCTCGCAGCGTTAATCACCATGCACAACGCTCACACATCAGTATCGGTCTTGCTGGCGCTAATCGAACAGGCCGAAGGTAAAATCTGTTGCTTTTCCGCCAAGCCACTTACCGCCGGCACCACCCGCGACGCCACCGATGATGCCGCCAACAGCCGCTCCGATCGGTCCGCCAACAGCCATACCAATAGCTGCGCCACCCATCGCGCCAGCTTTGCCGCCAGCCCAGCCACCGCCGACTTCCAGCAGTGTTCGGGTTCCGGCACGTGCAACCTTTTCTCCGGTTCCCATATCAGGATTGAGCACACTGTCCGTCTTCCACTGGTCGTAAGCGGTGGTGCCAGCATCGACTGCGGTGAGCACACGCCCGGCATGCTTCGTGACCTTGCTGACTTTGTCGAGGATCTCTGGCGAATCTCCCCATCCCTTACCAAGGTTAACCTTGTCTTTAAATGTGTGGAACCGAACCTCTGGCGTATCTTTGAAATGCTTTCCGAGCCTCTTCGGATCGAACGTGGCACCGTTGAGCTTGAAGTTGATGCCCTTAATAAGCTTGACGGCATCGCAGGTGCGAGACTTCAGCATCTTCAGGAAGCCCAGCGTCGTACCGCCACCTGAGAACATCCCAGTGAAAGCCTTGACCAGCCAGTTGGCGGAAGTAACGGCACTGCATGCGTTCTGCAGCTCACTGTGAGCAACGTCCTCATCGCGGCGGACGATGCTCACCTCTCCCGCGAGGGTCGAATAGAGGGCCTGCTTTTCCATGTACTCAGTCCACGCCTGGATGAGAGTCGCATTCGTCACCGGATCCGCCGGAACCGGCAGCGGAGGCGGAGGCGGAGGCAGTTCGATTGAAGTCTTGGGGATAACAATCAGCTTGCCTGTTGCCGCCCGACCTTCAATGTCTTTGAGGCGGGTCTTACATGAACGAATCAACGTCACAAATGAGTCAACGGCACCAGCAAAAGTTTCGATCTCATCATGGATCTCCTGCGCTGATTTAGTGGCAGACTGGATAGCCGCGGACGCTTCAGCTGCCGTGTAGCCCACCAGCTCAGACTGCACGATGCTATTGGCCCGATCGAGGTCCTTAATACCGTCGTACACTTGGCCCCTGCCATGCAGGAGGACTCCACTCTTCCAGGAGGAGAGCGTTTCGGGTTCTATATCGAGCTTGGTGTCAATCATTTACCCATTCCTCCTGACTGGGGGTAGTAAACCCCGCCCTGGGGGTAAACCGAGGTAAGTTCGCTAAAGATTCGAGCTTCTGAAGCTTCGAAATTCTGATCAGCGGTCGACAGACTGCCACTCACCTTCGCTGTTCCATCAGCTAGGGCTTTCAGGCCTTCAGTAAACTTGCTCAGTACAGCATTCACACTTGCCGTGGACTTGCCAAAATCAGGCGGTGCCCCAAAATTCACTCCCGCGAACGTGCTGTTCGCCTCGTTCAATCGCCCTTGCGCTGCTTGCGACCGATCCTGCTTCCATTTCAGATCGCCCATACGATCCCCTTACATGTCTCATCGCAGATACGTCGTGACCAACGCGCCACGCCAACTCTTCGATTGCCGCACTTAGGTTAGGGATTCAGATTAAACAGTGGGTAAACAGAATGTGAGCAGTTTTCAGGCGCCCGTCACAAGCGGGTCGGCCGCCCTCGTCAATCACGCCAACACTGAGCGAGACCTTGCCGCGTCTGGCATCCACCGGGCTGCATAATCCACGTCCGCGGGCACCTCTCTCACGAGGAAGAACACACATCGACGCTCCTACCTCACGCGCGAGCGTTACGATTATTGAGGAGGGGGAACCGCAGGCCCTCACAGCCCAGTCCCCGACACGTCATAGTGAAATCGACCACATCAAAAACATCTACATCGAATCGGGCATTTCTGGCTTCCGCACTGGAATTTCACTATATGGACGGGCGTGAGAGCCGAAGACAGATCAACCTGGCACGCCCCGCCAGTGCTCCACCACGCAGCGACATGCCCTGTTAAGTGAACTAGCCCCTGAAAGTTGGACTGGTTTAATTCTAGGCGTTTAGGGCTTCAAGGCCGTAGTTGAATTCGCGGTTACCAGCACCCACCGCATCGTATTTCAAGTAGTTGAACACACTAGCCATCGGGTCAACAGTGCTATCTGTCCGGTTCGAGTGGTACACCATTTCGATTCATGAGCCCTGCGCAGCGTCGCCGTTGTCTAGAAGCAGCACGGCGTTCTTACCTTTTTCTTCACGAACGTTTGGATTGCCGTTGAGGGGTGATCCATACCGCGAACATTTTGGGGTTTGGAAGAGCCAAAGGGCTGCCCGGTGAAGTAGTCGTGGTCCACTAGGGTGCCATAAATGAAGGTTTTGGTTTTCAAAACAAAACAGGCAAGGTTACTCTTGTACTTTAACTTCACTTGAGATGCAGGTCTTACAAATTTGCGCTCGTACATATCACGGATTTGGCCGGGCGGAGCAAACAACGTTGTTTTGGTGCCTCACCGCAATTTCGTTCAGCACTGTTCGGACTATAGGAGAAATTGGCGACGGGGGTGAGACCGTTTAAGGTCTCACCCCCGTACTGTTATGCCGGTGTTTCGTCGGCTAGGCGATTAGTTCTCCTCGCCTTCTCGACGGCGTCGCACGAGCGCCAGGCCAAGGCCTGCTACGCCCATTACGGCTGCGATACCAACGAGTCCTCCTACCTGCGCGCCGGTGCGTGCAAGCTTAAACTTCTTGACTCCCGGCTCGGTGGTCATATCGCCAGCGGCAGGCTTCTCAACGGTGACCGTCACGCGATCAATCTCGTTGCCGTTCTTGTCCTTGACGATAACTACGATCTTGTCACCAGGCTTAGCGGGTCTGCTGAGGGTTTGGTTGACGTCTAGCTTGTTTCGCTGGGGCGGGGCAGGGAAGGATGTTGATTATGTCGAAGTTGTATTCAGAGCAGTTCAAAGCTGATGCTGTGGCGTTGGTGGAGTTTGGGGTTGCTCGCCGTCAGGTGTGTGCTGATTTGGGGATCTCGCGTTCCTCGTTGCAAAAATGGATTACTGATGCGAGGTTGCAGGCATCAGGGGATGCAACCGTGTGCTGATCCGGTAGTGGCTAAAGAGATGAGCTAGGCTTTGAAACGGATTCGCGAGTTGGAGATGGAAAA
>NZ_JASODH010000014.1:0-11464 GCF_030212035.1 Pauljensenia sp. UMB10120
TGAAAGCGCAGATCGCGCGGTTCGAGACCGAACACCAGTGCGCCGCGTGGCGCGCGGAAATCTCCAAAGAAACCGGCGTTCCCGCTGAGGCGTTACGCGGGGGAACGCGCGAGGAAATCGAAGCGCACGCCAAGGTGCTCGCTGAACTCCTCAAACCACGACCAGTTGTACGCGGCGCAGGCTCTCAGCCGGAGTCCCCGCGTCGAAGTGTGGAACTGGAAACCGCTAACCGCCTACTGGGTATTAACAATTAGAAAGGACTCCCATCATGGCACTGACAACAAGCAAGATCGCCCTCCCCAAGGAGGTTGTCGCTTCTATTGCGACAAAGACTAAGGACGATTCCGTCATCGCGAAACTCTCCCCTTCCGAACCTCAGCTGTTTGCTGACAAGGAATACCTCGTGTTCAACGGGGCGTCTGAAGCGGAGATTGTTTCCGAGGGCGCAAAGAAAGGCTCTTACGAGCAGGAACTGTCCACTGTTGCCGCGAAGCGTCACAAGCTCGTGACGACCACTCGCGTGACCGACGAGCTTAAGTGGGCTGACGAGGACGATCGCCTGGAGATCATCTCGAAGATCCAGGAAGACCAGTCAAAGGCCATTGGCCGCGCCCTGGACTACATCGTTTTCCACGCGTTCAACCCCAAGCCCAAGACCCCGATTGACGGTGCGACAGGCCTGGCAACATCCGGCGTGCAGGTGACGTCTTCAGGCAAGCCGGTCAATGACATTGACCTTTTGGCAGACGCAGTGGTTGACGAGTACGACATTAACGGCGTGGCCTTGTCGAAGACGTGGGCGTCAATGCTGCGCAAAGAACGAGTCGCAGCCACTGGCCAGCGCTTGTTCCCTGAGATTCCGCTTAACCTGAATGCCGGGTATTTGGATTCGATTCCTGCAGCCACGTCAGGCACTGTGAACGGTCGCCTGATCACTCCCGAGACCGGCGTGCTGGCAATCATGGGTGACTTCAACATGATCCGCTGGGGTTTGGTGCGCGACGTGTACTCCGAGATCATCGAATACGGTGATCCTGACTCCACGGGCATGGACCTGAAGGGCTACAACCAGATCGCCTACCGTACTGAATGCGTGCTGACGACCGCTGTTGTTGACCCGCATGCGTTTGCAGTGCTCAAGGCCAAGGCGTCGGGCGCGCGCGGCTGAAAAAGGTGATGACGCATGAGTAAGGATGCCACCGTGGTTGTCACTGTTGGAGAGCTGGAATCACGGTGGCACCCACTCTTGGGAGATGAGCAGAAGCAGGCAGAAAAACTGCTGGCCGACGCTGTGGACGTGATTAAGGCCGAATGCTCCCACTGGGGGACCCTGCCGGAAGAGCGCGTGGTTCGTGTTGCCTGCCAGATGGTGAAACGAGCCATGCTGGCAGGCGACTGGGCGGGGATCACTCAGCGGTCTGAAACAGACGGCCCGTTCACGGAGTCATTCACGTTTTCTAACGCTGACGGCGACCTGTATTTGACGAGGAGTGAACGCAAGGCTCTTGGTATTGCAGGCCAGCGCGCGTTCTTCGTTGACATGGCAGACGGGAGACCGCGCGGTGAGTGAAGTCGTGGAATTCTTCCGGCCTACCAGTGAGGGGCGCACAACGCCTGTGTTGAGTACTAGCGCGCTCGTCGCACCAGTGTCACGCACAGACCAGGATACGCCGGTCTCTACTGGCGTGACTGTCGCGTACGACATTTACGCGCGGTCGCGTACACCAACCGGCGTGCGTGAGGGCGATGTTGCGGTGGTGCGCGGGCAGCGCCTCCTCGTCGTGAGCGAGCCTGCCGTGTGGCACCGCAAACGCGGTGGCGGGCACGTCGGTGACGTGATCAGCGTCGGGTGGAAGAAGGGCTGAGCGGTGGGGCGAACAAAGTTTGTTTTCAACCGCCGCGAGTTCTCCCAGCAGGTGTTGAAGAGCCGCGCGATTCAACGCAAGTGTCACGAGGGGCTGGAAGCAGCCAGCGGCGGACGCTCCTACGTGTTCGTGCGTGATCAAACCCAAGGCAAGACGAGAAACGGAGCGGTAGCAATCACGAACGCTGGCAACCGTGGCGTCCTGCAAGAAATTCTCGCGAATACGAGGGTCACATGATTCCCTATGTTTCAACACGCAAGCTAGCTCACGAGCTTGTCGCCCTACTTGGCAAGCGGCTCGACGGCGTGACGGTCGCTGAGCATACTCCGCGCCTGGACGCGCCATACAAGCTGCTCGTCATTGAGCCTGTCCCCTCCAGCAGCATCACCGCTGTGACTCGGTATATGCGTCTCCAGCTCACAGTCTCGGTCATCACGGAAGCGCTGACCGGTGACTTTAACGAGGCTGCTGAAATCTTCGACGACGCGTGCAATGTCCTTGCAGCCTGCCCTGGCAGGATCGTGCACTGCGAAGTCGATTCTGGCCCCATTCGCACGCCCGACAGTAACGGTGCGATAGCAGCGTACGGGGTTCTTCTACTACACGTGACCAACTAACCCGTCTATTGAAAGGACATGACAATGTCTGAAACTGATTACATCACTGAGATGAATGATGCTGACCGCGCGAAAGTCATCAAGCAGTACGCGCTGTTCTTGTTCCCTAAGGGCACTCTCACCGGGAGCACAGTCCCCACGTCGAAGAAGTGGACCCCGCCCGCGGGGAAAGAGCCCATCGGCTATTCCACTGAAGACGGGGCTGTCCTACACCCCGAGTCAGGTGAGGAAACAGAGCTGAAGGGGCATAACGGGGACGTGATTGTCTCCGAATCGACTGGCGGGTATTGGACGCTGCAACTGGCTGGCGTGGAGTGCCGTCGTGAGGTCGCTGCCGCATATTTCGGCGTGCAGGCTGATAGTGAGGGCGCGATCCATGTTGATGACGCGTCCAACTCTGCTGAGTGGGAACTTGTGCTAGCGGCTCTCGACCACAAGGGGCGTCCGATGGTGCTGTACGTGCCGTCTTCCAGCGTCGGTGATCGTGATGACGTGTCGTTGAAGTACACGGAAATGATTTCGATGAGCTTGACGTTCAAGATGAAGCGCCTGCCGGGCAAGCACATGTTCTCCCTGTTCGGCTTCGTTGAAGATGGTGCAACAGGCACACCATCAGCTGCTTCTACTGGCAGTGAGGAAAAGTGATGGCAGAGACGACTTACACGCCTGTCGAGGTCGCCCTCGACACGACCGACGAGCTGGAAGACGTCCACCTGGACGTCCTGGGAGTGAAACTGGACCTGCCTAACCTGAACTCGTCGAACCTGCCTATCGAGCTCGTGCAGGCCGTGTTCCTCGCGAAGTCGAAGCCGCTGCGCAGTGAGGCGGATGACGCGCACATTACCAGCGTGTTTCTCGCGTACTTCGAAGCAATGCAGCCTAATTTCTGGAACGCGTTGCGCACGAGCGACAACCCGCTGGCCTACTTGGCTGCGACCGTGCAGACGTGGGCGGAGCAGTCCGAGTTGGACCCAAAAGCGCTTTCCTCCTCGTTCTCTACCAGAACCACAGGCACGCGCTGACAGTCGATTGGCTGGCAGCGTTCGGCCTCGTGTGGCAGCCATTGCGGTGGGACGAATGGGCTCATGGGAAAAACCGGTGCGCGATCAGTTTTGGTGGCGCGTGGGAAGCCACCAGGCAGATTCTCATGGACCATTCGTCCCACTCGTGGACGGCTCTTACCGGCGCGTGGTACATCCCAACGGGCGCGGAAGCAGTGTTCTGGGATCAGGCAGCGGCAGAAAAACGTATCAAAGGAAGGCCCGTGTCATACAGGCCGTGGCTAGAAACGCGCCTTGACCCGTTCGCCCGGGTGAAAAGCATGAAAGTCAGCGCGGAAACGCTGCAGGCGCGCGAACGTTTGCATGAGGTTTTCAACTTCTAGAGAGACAGGGGGGTTGGTGTAGGTGGCTCAAGATGTCGGCACCGTATACGTGCAGGTAGTCCCCTCAGGCAGGGGCTTCGGCAAGTCGATTGAGGGCACGGTCGACCAGTCCGTGCAGCGCGGCTCCAAGACCGGGTTCTCCGGGCTGGCCAAGCGTGCTGGCGGAGCGTTCAAGACCGTTGGCAGTTTGGGGCTTGGCGCTATTACCGCTATCGGCGGTGGGCTGGCTGGGCTTGCAGGCAAAGGCGGTTTTGAGCGCGCGCTGAACATTGAGCGGGCGCAAGCCAAGCTGAAAGGCTTAGGGCACGACACCAATTCCGTGTCAACCATCATGAAAAGCGCGTTGGACTCCGTGAAAGGCACCGCCTACGGGCTGGGTGACGCGGCAACAGTGGCGGCCTCACTGTCCGCCGCAGGCGTGCAGTCCGGCGCGCACATGACGAAAGTTCTCAAAACTGTTGCCGACACGGCGCAAATCTCAGGCCGCTCCCTGAACGACATTGGCACGATCTTCGGGTCGGTCGCTGCGCGCGGAAAACTCCAAGGCGACGACATGCTCCAACTCATGTCCTCCGGGATCCCTGTCCTCGCCATGCTCGGAAAGCACCTGGGCAAGACGTCCGGGGAAATCTCCGACATGGTCAGCAAGGGGCAGATCGACTTCCAGACGTTCGCTGACGCTATGGAAGAGGGCATGGGCGGTGCCGCTCTCAAGGCCGGGGAAACATTCGACGGCGCGATGGCGAACGTGCGAGCAGCCCTGTCCCGCACTGGCGAGAAGTTCGCAACCCCCGTCATGAACGGGCTAAGAGACCTGGCAAACAAGGCGATCCCTGTCATCGATAACCTCACCGAAGCGCTCCAACCATTGGTCGACGGGTTTGGCGACAAGCTCGCTCAGGCTGTGGAGTGGGCGTCAGGAAAGCTTGACGCGTTCAACCAGTCTCTCGAAGATGGGTCATTCAACGCCGGGGAAGTTGCTGGGAGACTGGCTCAGGCTGCTGGCGGGTTCGCCGCGCTCACGTTCGGTGGAGACATCTTGAAGAATGCTCCCTCGTGGTCGAAAATGTTCAGCCCGCTCGATGACATTCCCGGCAGGCTGTCGACCAGCACCCAGTCAATCGGAGACGCGCTCTCCTCGTTCAGTGAGGACCTGTCAGTGCGCTGGCAGTACGTCAAGGACGCTTTCTCCCATGTTGGCGACATTGGCAAAGACCTATTCAAAGTCGACGCTATCAAGCAGGCTCTGGCGGATAAGGGAAGTCAGATCGGTGAAGCGCTCAAAGGCATCGGCGGGAAAGCCAGTGAAGCCGTCTCAGGGCTTACAGGCAAGATCACCGGCGCGATTTCACCACTAGGCGAGAAGATTAGCGGCGCGTTCTCCCCCATCACCAGTAAGATCAGTGACTTCGGCGGGAAGATCGGTTCAGCCCTGAGCCCTGTTAAGGACTCTCTCGCAAGCGCGTTCGGCGGGCTCGGCGAGGGGCTGCAAGGCCCCCTCGAAAAAGTTGGCGGCGTTATTGGGGACTTCTTCAAGCCAGGCCGCTTCCTCAAGTTCCTTTCATTCGGAACGCTCGCTGCTGGCTTGGTGGCTGGTCTTGGCGCGGTTGTCTCCAATGGAGGGGCTGAGCTGTTCGGCCAGATCAACCAGTTCGCCGCGCAACTGCCCGCAATGGTGCAAGGATTCGTCTCCCAGCTGGTGGCGAACATTCCGATGTTCATTCAGACCGGCACGCAGGTTATTACGACACTGCTGGAAGCGATCATCAGTGCGCTCCCCACTCTCTTGTCTGGCGCGGGGCAGATCATTCAGTCACTGGTCACTGGCCTGTCGGCAGCGCTGCCCACGCTGATTCCGCTCGCAGTGCAGGCAGTGTTGACTCTAGTGCTGGGCTTGGTCCAGCAGATCCCGTTGCTCATCCAGTCTGGGCTCACGCTTCTGAAAGGCCTCGTTGATGGCGTGCTCAGTGCGCTCCCTATGCTCATTGAGATGCTCCCGCAGATCATTAACACGCTGATTACTGGCATTGTGGAAGCGCTCCCGATGATCATTCAGACAGGCGTTGAGCTGTTGACCGCGCTGATTAACGGGATCGTGACTGCTATTCCCATGCTGATCGGAATGCTCCCGCAAGTCATCAACACGACTGTCACGACCCTGATCGATAATCTTCCACTGATTATTAACGCTGGTATTCAGCTGTTGACCGCACTGATTTCCGGTCTCGTGCAAGCGATCCCCGCGCTGATCTCAATGGTTCCGCAAATCATCACGACCATTGTGACAGTGCTTGCCCAGAACTTCCCGAGTCTTCTGCAGGCCGGTATTCAAGCCATCGGGCAGATCATCAGTGGCTTGGCGAACGCGCTGCCTGGAGTGCTCAGCAAGGCGAAAGAGATTCCGTCGATGCTCATGAATGGGATTGGGAATGCTGGGCGGATGCTCTTTGACTCTGGTAAAGCGATCATCAGCGGCCTGATCAACGGTATCGGCAGCATGGTCAGCGGAGTGAAGAACGCGGTGTCGAACGTGCTGTCTGCGGCGCGTAACCTCCTGCCTTTCTCCCCCGCGAAAGAGGGACCGTTCTCCGGTAGAGGGTGGACTCTGTACTCTGGCCGATCAATCGTTGAAGCGCTTGCGACTGGCGTCACGCAGCGGTCGAAAGTGTTCACTGACGCGGTGGAGTCAACGCTTGCCGACGGTAGGCAGCGGATCGCCTCATCGGGCGAGTTTGGGCGCGGGTTTAGCCAGGCACTGAAAGCCGGGTGGGACGACGCGCAGCGCGGATTCACTCCCCAATCGTTGAACTTCCACGCGTCCGGAGCATTGGCATCCGTCATGAATGTTGCTGGCCAGCAGGCTGACGTGGTGGAGCAGTTGCGCGCGCTCCGAGAGGAAATGCCGGTCAACATTGCCAGGTACACGCCGGTGATGAGCGCGCGCGACCTCGCGAGAATCAAATAATGCAGGAGGGTTTAGGTGGAGTCAATCAAGTTGACGTTCGGAACCGCGTTTAACCCTGAGGTTTTCAGCCTGTCGGGCGATCAAGGCCTGTACGCGCAAACCGCAACCACGATACGCGGATACGCTTCCGACTACGAGCTCACAGGTCATGGAATCTCCGCACTAACGCGGCCAGCACGAGAAATCCAACTGGAAGTGAAAACACACGCGGAGCAGGGAGTGCGTTCGCTCAAGCGGTTGATGCGCGCCGCTTCAACCCAGCTTGACGAGGCTCCCGCTCTGGTCACGATTGACAGGTGGATGCAGCACTGCCAGATCCCCACCATTGAGGTCACCGAAGTCACCCCACGGTTTTCGACCGCCACCCTGACACTCGCCCTTCTTGACGGCTGGTGGATGCTGGAAGGGGAAACCGTGTCGATCGTCCGCACTGAGCAAACTGACGTGGCGCTCGACCACGACTATGACCACGAGTATGACCTCGCTGGTGTCGCCTCCATCGAACGGATTGGGGCGGATGAAAACACTCTAGATGCTGTCGATGTGCTCATGAGGCTGCGTATCTTCGGGCCGTGCGCAAACCCGACGGTACAGATCGGGGACAACCGGTTCCAGGTCATGACGGAAGTCCCTGCGGACGGATATCTGACGGTCGACCCGCTTTCACGAACGGTGCTGGTTACCGCGTCTAACGGTGTGGAAACGGACGTTTTCCCGAAAGCTGTTAGAGGAGAAGGGTTGGATCGCGGTGAGTACATTTTCCAGCCGCTTCCACCGCGAGCACTCGAAGTGTCGTACCCGGGCGCGTTTGATTTTGACGTGACACCGATTTATCGGAGGCAGCACGCATGGTGACGTATCGCGAAACTGTCCCCCTCGTTGTCGCATCCCAGCAGCTCACCCCGATCATGGAGTTGACACAGTACACGCTGGATCTTGCCTACGGGACGTCAGAAAACAACTTCGAACTGACAACTGGTGTTCACCTACCTGCCGGGAGTCTGGTGTGGATGGATGGCACGCCTTACGGCGGGATTATCGACCAGGTGAAAACGTCAACAAGCACGCCAGGAATGTACGAGTATGCGGGGAGAACGTGGACAGGCGTGCTGGAGACGCGCATCATTGCGCCGCCCATGGGTGCCGACTATTTGACCCTTTCAGGAGACGTCGCAGCTATTGTCAGGAAACTGGTTGACACGGCTGGCCTGTCCAGCCTCCTAACCGTGAGTACAGCACCTGTTGGGCGGTCTGTGTCCGCCTGGCAGTTCGACCGGTACATCACGCTGCACGCAGGAATCCAGAAGCTGCTGGACCGCACGTCAACAAAGCTCGTTATCATGTGCGCGGACAACCAGGTGAGCCTGACTGTGAAGCCGTCTGCTATTCATCAGGTGGTGAGTGAGCGCGCACGGTTCACCGCCGCACATGACAGTGCTGGTGTCAACCATTTAATCGGCCTCGGTAAAGGCGAGCTCAGGGCACGCGAAATTGTCCACCGCTATGCGGACGCTAACGGTGCTGTGTCCGCGCGGCAGAGCCTGACTGGCATACGCGAAGTGCAAGCAACCTACGAACTGTCGAACAAGAGCGGCGCAGAACTGACTGCTGGCGTGGAGAAGAAACTCGCAGAGTTGGCTGGCGGCGCGACTAGCGTTGATCTGGAGATCATCGGGGACGCCGCTGACATTGATGTGGGCGACACTGTGACCGCTACCGATGATGCGACAGGTATCCGTGCTACTGCCCGCGTGGTCAAGAAAATCGTGAAAGTGTCCAATAGTGGTGTCATCACCGTGTCCGTGGACGTCGGCGAAGGCGAATCAGCTCAATCTTCCACAACCAGAAGCGACGGTAGCGGTGAGCGGGCAGGAAGCGTCTCATACACGGCTGGCCGAGGCATCACAATCACTGGGAACCGCATCGACGCGGACGTAGCTGCAGCCGATTTGAAAAATCTGAAAGGCGACAAGGGCGATCCTGGCAGCGCTGCGTCAATCGAAATCGGGGCGACAACCACTGGCCCTGCTGGGTCTGACGCGTACGTCGAAAACGTGGGGTCAGCAACGTCAGCAGTCCTGCGCTTCACAATCCCGACAGGCCCGCAAGGCCCCACAGGTGCGCGCGGCCCCGTAGGCCCACGTGGTGGTACAGGGCCTGTAGGACCGCAAGGCCCTCAAGGCGATCCGGGGCCGCAAGGTCCTCCTGGTGATGCCAGCGACACGGCAACCATTTTCACAGCCTGCTACCCGGTGGGCGCGCTATTCCACACGACTCGAAACACTAATCCGTCAACGTACGCGCCCGGAACCGCGTGGAGCTTGCGCGACTCGCTGAACGGGTTTCTATGGGAAAGGAGAAGCTAATGCGCACGACTGACCTCACGCGCTACACATGCGACCGCTGCCAGACAAGTGCGATTATCGCGAAAGGGGATCCAGCGAAAAACTGGCATGACATTCGCCGGTGGGACGCCTCCGACGTGGAGTCCTACAAGCTGCTGTGCGAAGCGTGCTTCAAGGCGTGGAAACCGCTGCAGCAGCGGCATGACATCGAGTTCCAACAGTTTATGACCACGGTGAGCATTGAAGGAGAGTGATCATTATGGCAATGGAGCTAGTGACCGGAAAAGCTGGTGTCCCGCATATCTCATCTGAAGACATCGGCGCGTACCAGGCAGCAGTGTCGGGAACCGGCGTTATCCAGTTGCAAAACTACAATGGCACGTTCCCCGAGGTGACCTTACAGAACGCGAACAAGGTAGTCGTCCCGCCGATGATGCTCCTGCTGGACGGGCGGTTCGTACGTATTACTGCTGCGGAGACTGTGACGATCCAGTCGGGCTCGTCGGGCTATAAGCGTCGAGACTTGATTTGCGTACGCTATTCGCGCGACTCCAGTAGCGGCGTCGAATCAGTCACGTTGACTGCCGTGCGGGGAACGTCAACCAGTGGAACGCCTTCAACTCCGTCTGTATCTGGCTCGATCATCAGGGGATCTAGCGTTGCGACGTACCCTATTGCGAGCGTGGACATCGACGGGATCACGCCAAAACAGCCAGTCATGCTGGTGCAGAAGATTCCTTCTACAGGGGACGTTCTTACGCAGATCGATGCTCTGAGTCCGCAGCGTAGTGAAGTGAGTGTTGGCGGAGCATGGAAGAGCGACCCGGGTTTAGGTGGATTCACCATTCATAAGACTGGAGACCACGTGGTCTTCCAGGGCGCGCTGCGTCTCGTCAATGGGTGGGACGGCAAGGGGACAAGCCTCATTTGCAATCTCGCCAGCGAGTTTTGGCCGAAAAAAGACCAAGTTTTCGCAATGGCGAACCGAGTGGGAACAGTGTACGTGCGCTCAGGCGGCCAGTTTGAGGTACATGGCGGAGATTCGGCATGGACAAAATGGGACTACATCCCACTCAACATGATCAGCTATTGGACGGATTAGCAGAACTGAAGAACAAGAAAACGGAGCCCGACAGTCACTGTCTGCCGGGCTTTTCTCATGCCCATTTTTGAGGAGGAAAAAGGTGGACGGACAAGAAGAATTCGACGCGCTCATGGAGCACGGTGACACGGCGAATGACACTCCCGCAGACACTGCTGAGATCGTGGAGGTGGAATACTGATGGCAACCGCACTACAGGTTCTCGCCACCGCGTCCGGCGAGGTCGGATACTGGCGTTTTGGTGATCCTCTGGAGGGCACGAAGTACGGGCGCGATTATGCTGCCCGTCACGGCGACTACTACGGGGCGAGCGGTGTCCCCTACTGCGCAATGTTCATATCCTACTGCCTGCGCGCAAACGGGATTACGGACTTCGACTACGCGTACGTGCCGTACATGATCGTGGAGGCGCGCCGACGCGGCTGGCTGCTTGGTGTCACTCAGGCGCGGGCTGGGGACATTGTCTGCTTCGACTGGGATTCCGATGGCGTGGCTGACCACGTGGGTTTCTGCGAGATCCCCTACTCCTACAAGATGCAGACCATTGAGGGCAATACTGATGGCGGGCGCGTCAAACGTCGTGTACGCGATCACTCTGTGATTATTGCCGTGATCCGACCCCCATACACTGGCGTGTCTCGTCCGGTCGTGCCCGCTGGCACTCTCGCTGTGGACGGTGACTGGGGCAAGACCACCACGCGCGCCTTGCAGCGTATTAATGGCACGCCGATCGACGGGATTATCTCCAGTCAGTATGCGCCGAACATGCAGTATTTCCCGGCCTGCGCGTGGGCTGGCAGTGGCTGGCAGTGGGAGGGCGAGAGCGCCCAGGGCAGCCAGCTCATCGCACGAATGCAAAAAGCCTTCCGCACAACGCCTGACGGGATCGCGGGACCGGCTTTCGCCCGTGGGCTGCAGCAGTACTACAAAGTGAGCGTGGACGGATATATCGGTGCCGACTCTGTGCGCGCCATGCAGCGCGCTATCAACCGACAACTAGGGAGGAAATGATGTTGGGTATTGAATTTGACCCACTCATCACGTGTGGGCTGGTTGGTTTTGTGTGGCCGCTAGTGCAGGCTGTTTTCGACCGCCCTGAATGGACGGCCAACCGGCGACGGCTGATCGTCCTGATCGCGGGCGTGCTGCTGGGTGTCGTGATCTGGCTGGCAGGCGTGTACCCCGC